>NZ_VRUW01000060.1:0-30832 GCF_008039475.1 Methylobacterium sp. WL12
CCGCCGAAGCCGCTCTCGATCGAGCCGGATTGCAGGCGGCCGGCCGTGTCGAGGCTGGTCGAAGTGTAGCCGCCGGCGACGCCGACGCGGAAGCCGCTCTCCAGACGCACGTCCGCGCCGTGCCCAGCACCAGGACCGCGGCCGTCACCGTTCCGCGAAAGATCTTGTTCATGGCGTTCGAATCCGTCCCATTCTTGATGAAAGACCGCGTCCTTCGCCGACCGGCGACGTCACCGGCCCGAAACGGCACAGTGCCGGAAAGCGTTCCGTCGTGCCGCGCCGCCCGAGCGATGGTGCGAGACGCGTGTGACGGCAGCGGTGGGCCGTCCCGCCCGGAGGGTTTCGAACCCTAGGCGGCCCCCCTCCCCGCCTGTAACGTCGCCGGTATCAAGAATGCGCCGTCCCAAGGACGGAGACAGGGAGCCAGCATGTCCGACTTGATCGGGATCGCGCCATCCGCCGAAGACGTGGCGGCCGACCGCCGCCGCCGCATCAAGGCGATCGTCGCGTCGTCTTCGGGTAACTTGGTCGAGTGGTACGACTTCTACTGCTACGCCTTCTTCGCGATCTACTTCGCCTCGTCGTTCTTCCCGAAGGGCGACTCCACCAGCCAGCTACTGCAAACCGCCGGCATCTTCGCCGTGGGATTCTTCATGCGGCCGATCGGCGGCTGGCTGTTCGGGCGCATCGCCGACCGCGTCGGGCGCCGCACCTCGATGGTCATCTCCGTGATGATGATGTGCGTCGGCTCGCTGTTCATCGGCCTGCTGCCGACCTACGAGACCGTCGGCGCCGCCGCCCCCGTCCTGCTGCTGCTGGCGCGCATGCTCCAGGGCCTCTCGGTCGGCGGCGAGTACGGCACCAGCGCCACCTACATGAGCGAGGTCGCGCTCAAAGGTCAGCGCGGCTTCTTCGCCTCGTTCCAATACGTGACGCTGATCGGCGGTCAGCTGCTCGCCTCGCTGGTGCTGATCGTGCTGCAGTTCGCGATGACCGAGGCCCAGCTCCACAGCTACGGCTGGCGGATCCCGTTCTTCATCGGCGCGGGCGCGGCCGTCGTCGCGCTGTATCTGCGCCGCTCGCTCGCCGAGACCGCGGGCTCCGACAAGGAGAACGCCGGCACCTTCTCCGAGCTCGCCAAGCATTGGCGCGCGTTCTGCGTGGTGCTGGCCTACACGGCTGGTGGTTCTTTGGTGTTCTACACCTTCACCACGTACATGCAGAAGTACCTCGTCAACACCGCGCACTTCGACAAGGGCACCGCCTCGCGCACGATGACCGCGGTACTGCTGGTCTACATGCTGGTGCAGCCGGCCTTCGGCGCGCTGTCCGACAGGATCGGGCGCAAGGCCAACATGCTGCTCTACAGCGGCCTCGGCACGCTGATGGTGGTGCCGCTGATGACGGCGATCGGCGCGACGCAGGACCCCTACGTCGCCTTCGGCCTGATCACTCTCGGGCTGCTGGCGGTGAGCTTCTACACGGGCATCAGCGGCATCGTGAAGGCGGAGCTGTTCCCGACCAAGGTCCGCGCGCTCGGCGTCGGCCTGTCCTACGCGCTGGCCAACGCCACCTTCGGCGGCACCGCCGAATACGTGGCGTTGTGGTTCAAGGAGGCGGGGATGGAATCGAGCTTCTTCTGGTACGTCACCATCCTGCTGGCCATCGCCTTCGTCGCCTCGCTGATCATGCCGAACCCGAAGGTCCACGGCTATCTCGACGGCGACGGCACGGTGGAGGAGGCGCTGGGCGCCAAGGGCCGGTTGGCGCGGGCGTAGCGGGTTCCCCTCCCCCCGCAGGGGGGAGGGAAGCGCCTGCGCTACTTGATCACCGCGCAGCCGATGCGGTCGCCCGCGCCGCCGATCGGCTGGGTGGCGTGGTCGTCCTCCTTGGCGTGGACGATGAGCGCCGACCCGTCGCCGTCCTTGAGGCCGCCGTCGCCGGTCAGCGGGGTCTCGCTCGAGACCTCGGCGTTCACCGAGCCGTCGGCCGCCGCGTAGACGTTGGGCAGGTCGCCCTCGTCCGGGCCGTCCGGATTGAGCAGGCCGTGCTTGCTCTGGTCGTGGTTCACGTGGGCCTTGGAGTTCATGAACTTCTCGGTGTCGGAGCAATCGCCGACCGCGTGGAAGTGGATGCCGTGCCAGCCGGGCGGCAGGCCGCCGGCCTTGATCGCGATCCGCATCACCAGCGCGTTGGCGCCGTCGCGGATCGTCAACGTCCCGATCGGCTCGCCCTTGTTGTTCTTGATCTCGCCGTCGAAGGTCTGGGGCGCCGCGGCCGGGGCCGCCTCGGGGGCCGGCGCGGTCTGCGCGAGCGCTCCGCTCGCGCCGGATGCGAAGCCCGCAAGGGCTCCGAGCATAAGGGCTGCGCGCAACGGCAGGGTGCGTGTCATATGATGGCTCTCCTCTCCACGTCGGGCTAGTTAAGCTCTCGCCCGGTCGTCCGACAGGGGTTTGTTCGATTGCGCCGCCCGAGGCGGCAGAACCATCCGTGACCCAACCCCGATGACGCGAGACAGGATCAGGGCCGACCTCATGCTGGTCGAGCACGGCCATTTCGAGAGCCGCGCGCGGGCGCAGGCCGCCATCGCCGCCGGCCTCGTGCGGGCCGACGGCCGGCCCGTGACCCGCGCCTCCGAACGGCTGCCGCCCGGCGCGGCGATCGAGGCCGCCGCCGCCCACCCCTTCGTCTCGCGCGGCGGCCTGAAGCTCGAGGCGGCTTTGGACGCCTTCGGCGTGGACCCGGCCGGGCTGCCCTGCCTCGACGTCGGCGCCTCCACCGGCGGCTTCACCGACCTTCTGCTGCGCCGCGGCGCGGCCCACGTCACCGCGGTCGACGTCGGGCACGGCCAGCTCCACGCGAGCCTGGCCGCCGACCCGCGGGTGACGAACCGCGAGGGCGCCGACATCCGCACCCTCGCGCCGGGCAGCCTCGACCCCGCCCCGCGCCTCGCCGGCATCGACGTGAGCTTCATCGCGCTCCGCCTCGTGCTGCCGGCTGTGGCGGGGCTGCTGGCGCCGGGTGCGCCGTTGATCGCGCTGATCAAGCCGCAATTCGAGGCCGGCCGCGGGCGCGTCGGCCGCGGCGGCATCGTCCGCGACGAAGCCGTCCACGCCGAGGTGTGCGAGGCGGTGTGCGCGACGCTCGCCGACCTCGGCTTCACGATCCTCGGCCTGATCCCCTCCCCCGTCCGGGGCGGGGACGGCAACACCGAGTTCCTCGTCGGCGCCCGCGCCGCCGGCGCCACCGCCGCTCCCCCCGAAAGACCCGATGACCGAATCTGAAACCGTCACGATCCGCCGCCTCGGCGCGCGTGGGGACGGCATCGCCGACAACGGCACCGCGATCGCCTTCGCGCTGCCGGGCGAGCGCGTCGCGATCCGGCGCGACGGCGCGCGCGGCGAGCTTCTCGGCATCGAGGCGCCCTCGCCCGACCGGATCGCGCCGATCTGCCCGTATTTCACCCGCTGCGGCGGCTGCGCGACCCAGCACCTGGCGCCTGCGCCTTACGCCGCGTGGAAATCCGGGCAGGTCGCCAACGCCCTGGCGCAGGCCGGGCTCGACCGCCCCCTCGATCCGCTGGTGGATGCGCATGGCGAAGGCCGCCGCCGCATCACCCTGCACGTCCGCGAGGTCGAGGGCCGGGCCGAGGCCGGGCTGATGGCCGCGCGCAGCCACGCCCTGGTGGCGATCGACCATTGCCCGATCACCGTGCCGGCCCTGCACCGCGCCCCCGAGGTCGCGCGGGCGCTCAGCGCCCCCCTCGGCCACGGGCGAAAGCCCCTCGACGTCGCGGTGACCGCGACCGAGGCCGGGCTCGACGTGGACCTGCGCGGCCACGGCCCCGTCGAGGCCGGGGTGCGCGCCACGCTGGTGCGGCTCGCCGGCGCCCTCGACCTCGCCCGGCTGTCGCTGCACGGCGACGTGGTGGTGGAGCGCAAGGCCGTCACCGTGGTCTCGGGCGATACGCGGCTGCATCCGCCGCCGGGCGGCTTCCTTCAGGCGACGGCGGCCGGCGAGACGGCGCTGACCGGGCTGGTGCGCGACGCCTTCGCGAAGAAGACCAAGCGCGCGATCGACCTGTTCTCGGGCTGCGGCCCCTTCACCTTGGGCGTGGCCCGCGTCAGCAACGTCCACGCCGTCGAGAGCGAGGCCGGCGCGCTCGCCGGCATCGAGCGCTCCTACCGCAGCGCGCAGGGGCTGAAGGGCATCACCACGGAGACCCGCGACCTGTTCCGCCGGCCGGTCCTCGCCCACGATCTCAACGATTACGACGCCGTCGTCTTCGACCCGCCCCGGGCGGGCGCGCAGGCGCAGGTGAAGCAGATCGCCGAATCGAAGGTGCCGCTCGCTGTCGGCGTGAGCTGCGACGCCGGCACCTTCTCCCGCGACGCGGCGACCCTCGTCGCGGCCGGCTTCAGCCTGGAGCGGGTCACCCCCGTCGACCAGTTCCGGTACTCGGGCCATGTCGAGATGGTCGGCGTGTTCCGCCGGGCGGTCGCGGCCCGGCGCCGGCTCTAAAGCGTTTTCCAGCAAGGTGGACGCCGGCTCGCGTGAAGAAAACGCGACCACACCGACAAGAAGGCGCGTCTTCCAGAACGGTGGAGGCCGGGTCGCGTGAAGACAACGCCCTTGCGACCGGCACGACGACGAGCGCATGCGCTCCGGGTCGTCCTTGCGCCGTCCGGTCCGCGCCGTCGGAGAACCAAGTCCACGCCGGCCGGTTCTCTCCGCGGGGGTCGCGGACGAGCGGCAAGCGTGATGCGTTACTACATCGACACGGACGACGGCGACGCCCGCGTGATCGACGAGGCCGGGTTCGACCTTCCGGGACCGCTCGAAGCCCGCACGACGGCGATCGACGCCCTGCCCGACATGGCGCGACAGAAGATCCCGAACGGCGACGACCGCACCTTCTCCGTCAGCGTGCGCAACGAGGCCGGCGGGGTGATCTACAGCGCGGAACTGGTGATGACCGGCACCTGGCACATCCCCCGGCCTCAGGAGGGGTAGTTCCGATGTCCGCGATGAGAGGAGCGCCGCGCCGGCTACGACCGGTCGGCCTCGGCCGTCACGAACGAAAGGCAGCGGGCGCGGACCTGCGGGTCCTTGATGCGATCGAAGGCGCGGACCAGGGCCAACGTCTCGGCATCGCGGGATTCGTGCTCGCCCGGCGAAAAGAATTTGGTGACCGGCTCGTCGAGCGTGCGCGCGATCCGCTCCAGGCTCGCGCGCGCTAGGGATTCGTGAACGCCTGGCTTCTTCACACGATGACCCCTTGGGCTCGGTCTCCTACGGAGCCAATCAGTTGATTTGCACTCCGGCCGCCTTCGGCCCGAGCTCATGGGCGAGGTGGCGCCCGAGGACGACGAGGGCCTGTCGAACGATCTCGGCGGTCTCGTCGTTCCCCGTCGCCTCCGCTTCCAGGTAGGCGGCGGAGAAGTCGTCGACGATCGCGTCGAGCGCATCGGCGCTCAGGTCCGCCAGAAGCGTCCGGGCGGCGGAGGTGGGCGTCGCCGACGCCGTGGCCCGCGTCGGCGCGGCGATCTGCGTGTGGGAGGATCGTATCGCCGCGCGCGACCGCTCGATCGCGGAACGGGACCGTTCCATCAGATCGTTCGCATCGCCGATCCGTCGGCGACTCTGCCGTATCTGCGCGGCGAGGATCGCCTTCTCGCACCAAGACGCCATCATCAACCGGCTCTCACAACTCATACGATCCATCGTCGCGCGCGGGCGGACGTCGGCGGCTTCGGCTCGCACCGGATCTCGGCACGATGGTAGCGAGCGCTGGTCCTCGCGACGTCGCGCCATCCGCGCCTGCGACGGTTCTGCCGACACCCCGAACAGTGAGATCCTGGCGGAGGTCACGAGCGCGTGATTTCGGACGCAAGCGTTCGCGTATGCGATCCGGGACGGCACTAACATGGATCAGCGCCGACGCTCACGTTTCCGTGATTGAAGTCCTACGCTTAGAACAGAGTCCCCTGCTCGTCCTCGTCGCTGGAGGGCGGCTTCTCTGCGGCGGGCAGGTCCGGCGGCGTCGGCGCCGGACGGGGGCGCCCGACCGGCGCGATCAGCGCCGCGTCGTCGTTGCGCACGGCGTTCACCCGGTCGGAGACGGGATCGAGGCGGAGCCAGTCGTCGGGGCACGGGCGGCAGAGGGCCGCCGCCTCGGCCTGGTCCACGTCCCGCGTGTCGAGCCAGGGCGCGACCTGCTCGGGCGAGAGGATCGCCGGCATCCGGTCGTGGACCGCCGCCATGGTGCCGTTCGCCCCGGTGGTGACGACGGCCGCCGTGTCGATCTCCGAGCCGTCCGCCCCGAGCCAGGATTCCCATAGGCCGGCGAGCGCCATCGGGGCGCCGTCCGCGCGCGAGATCGCGAAGGGCGTCCGCACGGTGTTGCGGCCGGTGCCCTCGCGCCGCCATTCGTAGAAGCCGTCGGCCAGGAAGACGCAGCGCCGGTGGCGCACCGCGCCGCGGAAGGTCGGCTTCTCCAGGATGGTCTCGACCCGGGCGTTGATCACCAGCGGAAAGGTCTTGGGGTCCTTGAGCCAGCTCGGCCAGAAGCCCCAGCGCACCAGCCGGAAGTGCCGCGCCCCGCCCTCGCCGACGACGATCGGCACCGGCTGCGTCGGGGCCACGTTGTAGCGCGGCGGGAAGTTCGGACGCTCCGGGTAGCCGTAGAACTCCGCGAAGAGTTCGGGCGCCTGGGCGATGAAGAAGCGTCCGCACATTCCCAGAGGCTCCTGTCCGCCGGCGACGCCCGCCTTCTCGCGACGCTCGCCCTTTCGCGACGTTCGCACTGCCGCGGCGCGCGACGGCAGCCTACAGCCACTTCTTCCAGCGGAAGAACACGTAGGGGAGCACGGCGGCGACCACCATCATCACCACCGCCATCGGGTAGCCGAAGCTCCATTCCAGCTCCGGCATCGCCTTGAAGTTCATCCCGTAGATCGAGGCGATCAGCGTCGGGGGCATGAACACCACCGCCATGACCGAGAACAGCTTGATGATGTTGTTCTGCTCCAGGTTCACCAGCCCGAGCGTCGCGTCGAGCAGGAACTGGATCTTCGAGGACAGGAAGGTCGCGTGCTCTTCCAGCGACTGCAGGTCGCGCAGCGTCGAGCGCACGTCCTCGCGCAGCTCGCGCGGCGCCTTGGCGGTCCGGTAGGTGGCCGACAGCGAGAGCAGGATGCGCTCCATCGAAACCAGGCTCTCGCGCTGCTTGGAGATCAGGTCGCCGTGGCGGCCGAGCGCCCGCAGCGTGTCCTGGAGCGCGGTGTTCCGGGCGGAGGGGTCGTCCTGGACCTCGAAGATCTTGCCCGAGAGCCGGTCGATGCGCTCGCCCTGGAGCTGGAGCACGTCGGCGGCCCGGTCGATCACCGCCTCGATCAGGCCGGCGAGGATGGTCTCGCCCGAAGGCGTCCCCGTCGGCCCGCTCCCGGTCGCCCGGCCGGCGCGCTGGGTGTACATCCGGAACGCCTGCGGCTCCTCGTAGCGCACCGTCACCAGCTTGCGGCCCTGCAGGATGAAGGTGATGCCGGCGAGCCCGGGATCCTCCGAATCGCTGACCTTCGAGAGCACGCGCCCGGTCATGTAGCGGGCGCCGTCCTCGACGTAGAGCAGCTCGGACGGCTCGATGTCCTTCATCTCCTCCCGGGTCGGCACCTGGATGCCCATGAAGGCCTCGACCTTCAGGTCCTCCTCCCGGGTCGGCTTGATCATGTCGAGCCAGACGGTGTCGTCGGGGATCGCGTCCTGCAGTTCGAGGGGGCGGCGCTCCAGCAGCATCTGGCCGGTGCCGGTGACCGGCTGGTGGATGAAGATCACGAAGGGCGAACCTGGGGATGGGCGCTCGGGCGAGCGCGTCTTTGGGTTTCGCGCTCAGTCGAGCGCGTCTCTATGCCTTGCGCTCAGTCGAGCGCGTGGGGCGGCGGCGTGCTTGCATCCGGCACGAAGAAGTCCGGCGCAAGGGGCACGCCGGCGGTGACGCGGTATTGCGAAAAATCCGTGACGCCGTTCTGCGACAGGAACGTGTCGTCGATCAGGAATTGGCCGGTGATCTCGCGAGCCGGCTTCAGAAACAGCGCGTGGGCCGCGTCCGCGATGATCTCGGGCGTCCGGCTCGCCCGCATCAGGGCCTCGCCGCCGAGCAGGTTGTTGACCGCGGCCGTCGCGATCGTGGTCCGCGGCCACAGCGCGTTCACCGCGATGCCCGACCTGCGCAGCTCGCCCGCGAGCCCGAGCACGCACAGCGACATGCCGAACTTCGCCATGGTGTAGGCGAGGTGCGGCGAAAACCACTTCTCCGCCATGTCGAGGGGCGGCGACAGCATCAGGATGTGCGGGTTGTCCGCCTTCTCCAGGTAGGGAAGCGCGTATTTCGAGACCATGTAGGTGCCGCGCGTGTTGATCTGATGCATCAGGTCGAAGCGCTTCATCTCGGTCTGCTTCGTCGGGGTCAGCGAGATCGCGCTGGCGTTGTTGACCACGATGTCGACGCCGCCGAACGTCTCCGCGGCGCGTGCGAAGGCTTGGCGCACCGAATCCTCGTCGCGCACGTCGACCACCAGCGGCAGCGCCCGGCCGCCGGCCGCCTCGATCGCCGCGGCCGCGGTATGGATCGTGCCCTCGAGCTTGGGGTGCGGCGTCTCGGTCTTGGCCGCGATCACCACGTTGGCCCCGTCGCGGGCCGCGCGCAGGCCGATGGCGAGCCCGATGCCGCGCGAGGCTCCGGTGATGAACAGGGTCTTCTTGGCCAGGGTGCCGGTCATCGCGTCCTCCGCGGGTTCGTGTCGAGGATTCGTGTCACGGCGCGATCCGGAAGCGGGCGGGCCGCGACCCGTCGGCATCCGTGAAACCGTATTCCGCCGCGACGTCGCCGGCGTGGATCACCTGGCCGGTCCGGGCGATCACGCCGGGGTCGGCGGCGAGCGCCGCCAGGGCGCGGCCGGCGTAGAGCGGGCTCTCGGTGGCGAGCGCACCCTGCCCGAGGTCGCAGACGCGCTCGGTGCGCACGAAGCCCGGCGAGAGCGCCAGCGCGGCGACCCCGTGCGGGCGCAGTTCCTCTCCGAAGGCGAAGGCGAGGCGGTTCGTCGTCGCCTTGGCGAGGTCGTAGTAGACGTCGCCGAGGTAGCCCTCCGCGGTGCCGAAGGAGACCAGCGCGATCAGCCCCGACCCGGCCGCGACCATCGCCGGCGCCACCGCGCGGGCGAGCAGCAGCCCGGGATAGGGGCCGACGCGGGCGAACTCCGCGAACGGCTCCGCCGACCGGCGCCAGAACGGCGTGCCCCAGCCGGTCCCGTCCGGGTAGCTTTCGCCGTCGTAGCCCTCGTTGCCGCCCCAGACGCTCGACACCGCCACGTCGATGCGGCCGAAGCGGCGCAGCGTCCAGTGCACGAGTTCGTCGACGGCACGCTCGCTGGTGTGGTCGCAGAGGTAGTGGTGCCCGTCGCCGCCGGCCGCGTCGACCTCGCGGCTGGTGTCCTCGATCGATTCGGAGCGCTGCTCGGTGCGCGGCCCGGTCTCGCTGGAGCGGGCGGTGACGACGACCGTGGCGCCGGCCTCGCCGAGCGCCCGGGCGATGCCCCGCCCGACGCCGCGCGAGGCGCCCGCCACGAGGCAGACCTTCTGGCTGAGGTCCGGCTTCACGACCTCGGGCCGGGCTTCGACCGGGCGAGGAACGCCCGGAACGCGCCCTGCGCCTCCTCCGTGCGCAGCTGCCGGTCGAACGCCTCGGCCTCGGCGTCCAAAGCCGCCTCGACCTGGGCCTGATCCCCGCGGATCAGCTTTCGCGACGCGGCGAGGGCGCCGCGCGGCAGGGCGGCGAGGCGCGCGGCCTGGGCGAGGGCGTGCTCCAGCAGCATGTCGGAGGGCATCACCGCGTTGACGAGACCGAGCGATTCGGCCGCGTCCGCCCCGAACATCTCGGAGAGCAGCAGCAGCTCCGTCGCCTTGAGGCGCCCGACCCGCCGCGGCAGCAGGTAGCTCGAGGCCGCCTCCGGCACGAGGCCGAGCTCGACGAACGGCATGCGGAAGCGCGCCGCCGGGCTCGCGTAGACGAGGTCGCAATGCAGCGTCAGCGTCGTGCCGATGCCCACCGCGATCCCGTCCACCGCCGCGACCATCGGCGTCGCCGTGCGCGCGAGCTGGCGGATGAAGCGCAGCGAGGGCGCCTCGCTGAACGCCTTCTCCGCCCGCGTGACGAAGTCGGCGATGTCGTTGCCGGCGCAAAAGCTGCCGGGCATTCCGGAGAACACCACCGCCCCGATGGCGTCCGATGCGTCGGCGGAGGCCAGCGCCTCGCGCATCGCGTCGTACATCGCCCCGGTCAACGCGTTCTTCTTCTCGGGCCGGTTCAGGACGATCGAGCGGACGCCGTCCGCCCCGTCGGTGATCGTGACCTGCTCGCTCATGTCCGCCTCCCCGCTTCGTTCCAAATCGCGCCGCGAACCGCACCGCTTCCGTCCCAACCCCGTCATCCCGGGGCGCCGCAGGCGAGCCCGGGATCCAGAGCCGCCAACCGTGCTCGAAAAGGCGCCACCTGCGGTTCTGGATTCCGGGCTCCGCTGCGCGGCCCCGGAATGACGGGCGAGGACCTTGACGTCACCCCGTCAGAACCGCGCCCGCGTCGTCCAGAAACCCGCCGCCGTCGATCACCACCTGGGCCAGGCCTTCCGTCGCCGGCAGGAGGTTCTCGGCGAAGAAGCGCGCCAGCGCGATCCGCCCGGCATGGGCCGGGTCGGTCTCTCCGGCCTTCAAGGCGGCGCGTGCGGCCAGCGCCTCGTGGGCGAGGCAGGCCGCGCCCTGGGCCAGGCCGAACAGGCGCAGGTACGGGGTCGCGCCGGCGAGCGCCGCCTCCGGCCGGTTGGACCTGAGGCTCGCGAGCTGGTGGCTCGTCGCCCGGTCGAGGGCTTCGATGCCGGCGCGCAGCCGCGCCGGGGCGTGGCCGAGGTCGGAGTCGGCGGCCTTGAGCAGGGATTCGGCGACCCGGCGCATGGCGGCGATCTGCGCCCGCACCGTGGCTCCGTCGTTCAGCGGCAGCTTGCGGCCGGTCAGGTCGATCGCCTGGATGCCGTTGGTGCCCTCGTAGATGCCGAGGATGCGGGCGTCGCGCATCGCTTGCGCCGCGCCGGTCTCCTCGACGAAGCCCATGCCGCCATGCACCTGCACGCCGAGCGAGGCGACTTCGTTGGCGATGTCGGTGGAGAAGGCCTTGGCCACCGGCGTCAGCAGCGAGGCGCGGTCGAGCGCCGCCTTGCCTTCCGGCCCCTCGGCGGCGTCGAGGGCGGCCGCGGTGAGGTAGCAGATGCCGCGGGCGGCGGCGGTGTAGGCCTTCATCGTCAGCAGCATGCGCTGCACGTCCGGGTGGGCGACGATCGGGCTCGCCTCGGCGGAGCCCGCCGCCTTGCCTTGCTTCCGGTCGCGAGCGTAGGCGAGCGCCCGCTGCGTCGCCGCCTCGGCGACGCCGACGCCCTGCAGCCCGACCCCGAGGCGGGCGTTGTTCATCATCGTGAACATGCAGGCGAGCCCGCGATTCTCCTCGCCGACGAGCCAGCCGGTGGCGCCGCCCTGGTCGCCGAACGCCATCGAGCAGGTCGGCGAGGCGTGGATGCCGAGCTTGTGCTCCAGCCCCGAGCAACGCAGGTCGTTCTCGGACCCGTCGGGGAGCACCTTCGGCACCAGGAACAGCGAGATGCCGCGGGTGCCCGACGGCGCGTCCTTGAGGCGGGCGAGCACGAGGTGGACGACGTTGTCGGCCATGTCGTGGGCGCCGTACGTGATGTAGATCTTCGAGCCGACGATGCGGTAGCTGCCGTCGCCGGCCGGCTCAGCGCGGGTGCGCAGGGCGGCGAGGTCCGAGCCGGCCTGCGGCTCGGTCAGGTTCATCGTCGCGGTCCACTCGCCGGAGACGAGCTTGCCGAGGTAGCGCGCCTTCAGGTCCTCGGAGCCGTGCGCCGCCAGCGCCTCGATGCCGCCGGCGGTCAGCAGCGGGCACAGGCCGAAGGCGAGGTTGGCGCCGTTCCACATCTCTGTGCAGGCGGCGTCGAGCACTTGCGGCAGGCCCTGGCCGCCATGGTCCGGGTCGGCGGTGAGCCCGTTCCAGCCTCCGGCGACGAAGGTCTTGTAGGCGGCGGCGAACCCCGGTGCCGTGGTGACCACGCCGTTCGAAAGCGTCGCGCCGTGGCGGTCGCCGACGCGGTTCAGCGGCGCCAGCACGTCGCCCGCGAGCCGCCCGGCCTCAGTCAGGATGGCGTCCGCGTCCTCGACGCTCACCGCGTCGGCCCCGTCAAGGCCGGCGACGTGGCGCAGGGTGAACATCATCTCGGATACGGGCGCGCGGTAGCTCATCGGCATGTCCTCCCGCCCGGCGCGGTTCGCCCGCGCCTCGGCGTCTCGTTTGACCGTCGCCGCGGGGCCGCGTTAGTGCAGCCCCGAAAGACCCGGCCGCCGGCTTTCCGCGCAGCCCGACCCCTCTTCCGTGAGAGGCGCTTCGGCCCACGCCCTCCGCTGACGGCATACGCCCGAACCGGCCCAGCCGTCACCGCCGGAGATGGTTTATATATGAACGATCTCGCGTCAATCCCTGCGCCCGGCGCGACGACCCAGCTTTCCGGCGACGGAGCGGGCGTGGCGGAGGCCGCGCGCCTGATCCGGGCCGGCGCCTGCGTCGCCTTCCCGACCGAGACCGTCTACGGCCTCGGCGCCGACGCCACCGACGCCGAGGCGGTCGCCGGCATCTTCGCAGCGAAGGCGCGCCCCCGCTTCAACCCGCTGATCGCGCACCTGCCGGACCGTGCGGCCGCCGAGGCCGAGGGTCGCTTCGACGCCTTCGCGCTGCGCCTCGCCGAGGCGTTCTGGCCCGGTCCCCTCACCCTGGTGGTGCCGGCGACCGGCGGCACCCGCGTCTGCGACCTGGCGCGGGCCGGCCTGCCGAGCGTCGCGCTGCGGGTGCCGTCGAACCCGCTCGCCCGCGACCTGCTCGCCGCGGTCGGGCGGCCCGTCGCGGCGCCCTCGGCGAACCGCTCGGGCCGGGTCAGCCCGACGCGGGCCGACCACGTCCTCGCCGACCTCGACGGGCGGATCGCCGCCGTGCTCGATGGCGGCGAGACCCCGGTCGGCGTCGAGTCGACGGTGATCGCCTGCCTCGGCGGGCCGCCGCGGCTGCTCCGGCCCGGCGGCATCACCCGCGCAGCGATCCTGTCGGTGCTCGGGACGGCGCTCGACGCCTCGGCGCCGGACGCCGCGGCCCGGCCCGTCGGCCCGGGGCTTCTCGCCTCGCACTACGCCCCGCGCGCGCGCCTGCGCCTCGATGCGACGGCGATCGAGCCCGACGAGGCGGTGCTGCTGTTCGGAGCCTCGCGGCCCGCCGGGATCGCGCAGGCGCGGGCCGTGCTGAACCTCAGCCCGCGCGGCGATCTCGCGGAAGCCGCCGCCCGGCTGTTCGCGGCTTTGCGCGCCCTCGACGCCTCCGGCGCGACGACGATCGCGGTGTCGCCGATCCCCGCGGACGGCCTCGGCGAGGCGATCCTCGACCGGCTCGGACGGGCCGCGGCGCCGCGCTGAAATAATTGTTGCGCCTCGCGGAACCGATGCGTGGGCGGGGTGTTTCCCATCCACGAAGGTCAGTTCAGCCCCCAATGGCCTTTTCCCTTTCAGGCTCGGAGCAATCCGAGCCTTTTTTCTTGCGCGCCGTCCTCAGGCGGCCTCGGCGCGATGGCCGGAGCCGCCGGCGCGGATCAGCCCGCGAGCTTGGCGGCGATCCCGGCCACGTGCCGGCCCTGGAACTTCGCTCCGTCGAGTTCCACCGCGCTCGGCCGGCGCGATCCGTCGCCGCCCGCGATCGTGCTGGCGCCGTAGGGCGTGCCGCCCGCCACCGTGCCGACGTCGTTCATCCCCTGGAACGCGTAGGGCAACCCGACGATCACCATGCCGTGGTGCAGCAGCACGGTGTGGAAGCTGGTGATCGTCGTCTCCTGCCCGCCATGCTGCGTGGCGGTGGAGGTGAACACCGAGCCGACCTTGCCGACCAGCGCGCCCTTCGCCCAGAGGGCACCGGTCTGGTCGATGAACTGCTTCATCTGCGCGGCCATGTTGCCGTAGCGGGTCGGCGTCCCGAAGATGATCGCGTCGTAGTCGGCGAGCTCGTCGGGCTGGGCGATCGGGGATGACTGGTCGAGCTTGTAGTGCGACTGCCGCGCGACCTCTTCCGGCACCAGCTCGGGCACGCGCTTCACGTGCACCTCGGCGCCGGCCTCGCGGGCGCCCTCGGCGGCGGCGTGGGCAAGCGTCTCCACGTGGCCCCAGGAGGAATAGTACAGCACCAGGATCTTGGTCATCGTCGGCTTCCGTTCGCAGGGCCGGGCGGCCGGGCCGGGATCGGCGGCCGCCTCGCGCTGGCCGCAAGATCGTCCCGGCCGGGCCTTGCGCAAATGCCCCAATCTGCAAGAACGATCTTGCATGCGTGCAAGGTTTACGGATGGCGACGCCCTGGGACGACTTCCGCCTGGTCAAGGCCATCGCCGACCACGGCGGGCTGACGGCGGCCGCCACGCGGCTCGGCATCAACCACTCGACGGCGTTCCGGCGCCTGACGGCGATCGAGGCGGCGCTCGGCACCCGACTGTTCGAGCGCTCGCGCACCGGCTACGCGGCGACGCAGGCCGGGACCGCGATGGTCGCGGCGGCCGGCGCCATGGAGGAGACCGCGTCGCAGTTCGCGCGCGAGGTCGCCGGGCGCGCCTCCGAACCCACCGGCCAGCTCCGGGTCACCGCGCCGTCGGGCCTCGTCACCGACCTGCTGATACCGATCTTCGCCGCGTTCCGCGCGCACCGCCCGGGCATCCACCTCGACGTGGTGGTGTCCGACGACGCGCTGAACCTCTCGCGCCGCGACGCGGACGTGGCGGTGCGCGCCAGCAACGACCCGTCGCCCAACCTGTTCGGGCGCCGCCTCGCGACCCTCGGCTGGGCGCTCTACGGCCGCGCCGACCGGGCGGAAGCGGACCCGCGCCGGGCGGATTGGGTGACGCTTTCGGAGGCGGTCGGCGACGGGCGGTTCCTGCGCTTCGTCGCCGAGCACGGCGACCCGGAGCGCATCGCCCTTCGTCTCAACACGGTGACCGGACTGTGCGAAGCGGTGGAGGCCGGCATCGGGATCGGGCTTTTGCCCTGCCTCAGCGCCGACGCGCGGCCGGCCTTGCGCCGCCTCGGGTCGGCCGAGCCGCCCTTCGCCGACAGCCTGTGGATGCTGACCCACCCGGACCTGCGCCACTCGGTGCGCGTCCGGGCCTTCATGGACTTCGTCGGCGACGCGGTCGTGGCGTTGCGCCCGATGCTGGAAGGGCGGCCATCGCCCGAGCGCCGGGCGCGCGAGCCTGTGCTCAACCGGCCTTGATCTCCAAAATCTCGACCTCTTGCCCGTTCACTTCGACGACGTCGCCGACGCCCTTGCCGGTGATCGCCCGGGCGAGCGGGGCGACGTAGGCGATCGAGCCCTTGGCCGGGTCCGCCTCGTCCTCGCCGACGATGTGGAAGGTCTGGCGGGCGTCGTCCTCGCGCTGGACCGTCACCGTCGAGCCGAAATGCACCGTGTCGCCCTCGACCGCCTCGACGAGCTGGGCCGTGCCGAGCCGCGTCGTCCAGTAGCGCAGGTCGCGCGTGACGCGGGCGGTGTCGGCCTTGTCGTCGGGCGTGAGCTTGGCCTGCTCCGCCTGGAGGCGCGCGACCTCCTTCTCGATCTGCTCGAGCCCGGCCGGGGTGACGAAGTTGGTGTGGGGGGAGATCGGGCGGTCGGGGAGGTCCTCGAAGGCTTCCCCGCCCTCCTTCTCGCGAACGAATGCAATGCTCATGCGGCAAGAATGCCCGAGCTTGCGCCGCGGTTCCGTTCGGCCGCCGACTCAATCACCCGCGGGCGGCCAGTCGAGGCCGCGCGGGTTCAGCCGACCTCGACCACCGTCCGCCCGCGGACCTTGCCCGAGAGGATGTCGGGCCCGAGGCCGCCGACCTCGGCGAGGCCGACGCGGTTCGTCATCGCCGCGAGCCTGTCGAGGTCGAGCTCGGCGGCGAGCCGCGCCCAGGCCGCGCGGCGCTTGGCCTGCGGGGTCGTCACGCTGTTGATGCCGAGCAGCGACACCCCGCGCAGGATGAAGGGCGCGACCGAGGTCGGCAGGTCCATGCCCTGCGCCAGGCCGCAGGCGGCGACCGCCCCGTCGGCCTTGGTCTGGGCCAGCACGTTGGCGAGCGTCGTCGAGCCGACCGCGTCGATCGCCGCCGCCCAGCGCTCCTTGCCCAGCGGCCGGCCGGGCTTGCCGAGTTCCTCGCGGTCGACGATCTCGGCGGCGCCGAGGGATTTCAGGTAATCCGCCTCCCCCGCCCGCCCGGTCGAGGCCATCACGTGCCAGCCCGCCCGCGCCAGCAGCGCGACCGCGACCGAGCCGACGCCGCCCGAGGCGCCGGTGACCAGGGCCGGGCCGTCCTTCGGTGTCACGCCGTGGGCCTCGAGCGCCATCAGGCAGAGCATCGCGGTGTAGCCGGCGGTGCCGATCGCCATCGTCTGCTCGGGCGAGAGGCCGGCAGGCAGCGGCACAAGCCAGTCGCCCTTCACCCGCGCCTTCTCGGCGTAGGCGCCGAGATGCGTCTCGCCGACGCCCCATCCGGTGAGCACCACCGCGTCGCCGGGCTTGTACTCAGGATGATCGGAGGCCTCGACCACGCCGGAGAAGTCGATGCCGGGGATCATCGGGAAGCGGCGCACCACCGGCGACGCGCCGGTCATCGCCAGCCCGTCCTTATAGTTCAGGCAGGAATGGGTGACGCGGACGGTGACGTCGCCGTCCATCAGGTCGGCCTCGTCGAAATCGGTGAAGGACAGGCTTTGGCCGGCCTCGCCCTTCTCGATCACCCAGGCCTTGAACCGCGCCATGCTCGCCTCCCGCTGCTTGTCGGGGGGACCTGTGGCGCAGCTTCCACGAAATCAACCCGCCGGAGGGGCCGGCTCCGGCGGGTCGTGGCGTTCACGTCAGATCTCATGGGTTTCGACCCATGAGACTGGGCATCAGTAGCCGTCGTAGACGCTGCCCGAGGAGAAGCCGAGGCCGACGCCGATGTCGGCCGAGCTCGCGCCGGCGATGCCGACGGCGTCGGGGATCGAGCCGATCCGTGGGCCGCCGAAGCCGCCGCCCTGGTAGCCCGCGCCCTGGTAGCCGCCGCCGTAACCGCCGCCACCGTAGCCGCCTCCGACCGGCACCCAGCCCGAGCGGGCCGGCGCGACCAGGACGCGACGGCTCACGCTGGCGTATTCCGGCGGGATCGTCTCGGGGATGGACTGGGCCGGCTGCACCAGCACGCGGCGGTGCTGAACGGTGTATTGCGGCGGGGTGGTGACCCAGCAGCCGATCAGCTCGCCGTAGGGGCCGCGGCGGGTCTGCCACGAGCGGCCGCCGGGCGAGACCATCACCCGCTCCGACACGGTGTCGTAGACCGGCGGCGTGGTGCGGTAGACGGTGCGGGGCGGGCGCACCAGCACGTTCTCCTGCACGGTGTCGAACACCGGCGGGGTCGAGACGTGGCGGTAGCACTCGGAGCCGTAGCAGCCGCCGGCCGAAGCGGGCGATGCGACGAGGACGGCACCGGCGAAGGCGGCGAAGAGCAGGGTGTTTCGGGCGACCGGCGCGGTCATGACGGCTTCCTCTGATACGCGGAACGAGTGGGATGACGCGAAGGGCGCGCTCATCTCGACGCTCAAGAGGCCGTCGGGTTGCTGTACAAGCAAGCACTATTGGAAAGTAGGGTAAAATTAACCCTCGATCCGGACTACGTAGTTACCGTCTACGTAAGTAAATCTTCGCTGAATTCGATCTTGGAAACCGGCTCGTCTTCCGGCCTTACGTCTGCCCCGGCTTGAGTTCGTAGAAGATGTGCCGGCCGATGACGTCCATCTTGCGCAGGCGCCGCGACCAGCCGGGCTTCACGTAGTCGGCGTGGTAGTGGGTCGCGTCGCCGACCTCGGCGAGGTAGGTCCGCCCCTCGATCACCGATTGCGCGATGCGGGTGGCGGTGGCCCAGGAGCCCGAATCGGTGATGCGCAGGGCCTTGCCCTCGCAGGCGAAGGAGAACTGGCAGCCCATGTAGCGGTGCCGGTTCTGGTAGACGACCCCGCAGACGTTGGACGGGTAGAGCCCGCTCTTCACGCGGTTCAGCACCACCTGGGCGACGGCGGCCTGGCCGGCTTCGGGCTCGCTGCGCGACTCGAAGTACACGGCCTCCGCGAGGCAGCGCTGTTCCTTGTCCATGGCGTCCGGCCCGATCAGGTCGGCGTAGCGGTGGCGGGCGTCCTCGGGGACGGATTGGACCGCCGGCGCCTCGGCCCGGTCGGTGCGGATGGTGAATCCCGGCAGCATCAGGCTGGCCGAGGCGACCTCGATCGGGGTGGCGTCGGCCGGAGCCGGCGTCGTCGAGGACAGGGCCACGGCGCGCGGCACCGGCGGCGTCGAGCCGTCGGAGCGGCGCTCCTCCTCGGCCTCGGCCCGTGCGTCGTCCTCGGCGGTCGTGCCGGGATCGGCGTGTCCGAGGCCGAGGTCGGGCACCGGCACGAAGCCGGCCTCGGGTTCGAGGTCCGGGTTCCAGGTGGCGGCGCCCGGCGTCAGCAGGCCGGTCACGTTGCCGGTGAGGTTGGCGAAGAGCAGCGAGGCGCCGGCCTCGCGCAGCGACGCGGCCGTGCGCTCGAAGCTCGGCCCCGGCGCGCGCGCCGGATCGCCCTTGCCGCCGCGCTGGACGATCGGAAAGACCCGCGCCTCGGCCTTGAGGTCGGCCTGCAGCGGCTCGTCGCCGACGCGGCGGCGGATGCGGACGGCGTCCGCCCGCTCGATGGTGAGCATCGCGCCGGCGCCGTCGCGGCGCAGGCTCGCGCCGATCAGCACGGTGCCGGCGGGCAGCGCCGGAACCAGGCGCACGTCGCTCTCGACGAGCCGGCTGGACCCGAAGCTGGTCTCGGTGCCGGCGCTCGCCGTGAAGGAGACCAGCAGCCCGAGGCCGGCCATCCAGGGCGTGAAGGCGGTGCCGAGCCCGATGAAGCTCCGTCCGCGTCGTCCTCGTCTCGTGCCCACGCCGAACCGACCCGTACTCGATAAGCCACACCCGACGATCCTCCCGGCTCGTTCCGGTGCGAGGATGGCGGTCGTGAATTTATCGCGCGGTATGGTTGCGGAGGGGTTAAGGGCGGCCGATCGACGGTTGCCCCGGAGACTCCTGGCACCACCGCCTTGACGATGCCGGTCGCTCGAAGCCGCCGTGGTTTCGGCGGGACATCCGAGGATCGGTGCCCTTCGCTTTCGACGTATGGCCGGGAAGGAAGGTCGAAGCGTATCGCCCCGTCGACGCGCATCCCTCCCTGTGACCGAGTGTCCTTAGTCCTAGGACAGAGGACGTACGCGCAAGAGCGGAATGAAGAGCCAGGATGTCGTCGTCCTGTTGAAGCTCGTGAGCCTTCAGCAGGAGGAAGAAATCTGCGCTGACGGCATCCGATCGCACCTCGGGGCCGAGGCGCCCTATTCCGTTCGCGGGCTCGAATCCCAATTGGGGATCAGCAAGACCGAGATCGGCGCTTCGTTCAAGCGTATTCTTTCAAATGGCATGGTGATCAAGGATCGCGCGACGGGTCGGCCGAAGCCCAATCGCCGAAATCTCTACGACTTCATCGTTCATGGACTGAAATTCGTATTTCCTGCCTCGCCCGGGGCGATGACACGCGGGCTGCCGACCGCGTTCTGCGCGCCGATGTTGAAAAGCGCACTCTTGAGCGCCGGCAATTACATCTACGTCTGGCCGGACCCGGGAGGGCGCGATATCGGCCAATCCGTCTCGCCGTTGTTCAAGAGTGTTCCGGAGGCGGCGCGTAACGACGTGCGTCTCTACGAAGACCTCGCCCTCGTCGACGCCATCAGGCTCTGGAACCAGCGCGAGGCGGTCTTGGCGAAGGAACGGCTTTCGAAACGACTGCTCGGGACATGAGCGTTCGGGGTCGATTGCTCGAGATGCTGACGCTCGTCGCCAGGCTCTTGGTACCGATCTCCGCCCCCGGTTGGTCTTCGTCGGCGGTTGCACGACGGCCCTGTTCATCACCGATCCGGTCACCCTCGAAGACGTCAGGGCAACGGACGACGTGGACTTGATCGTCGATCCGGCCGGTTATCCGGCATGGGCCGCCTTGCAGGCACGATTGCGGACGAAGGGTTTCGTCGAAGCGTCCGAAGACTCGATCATATGCCGAATGACGCTTTCCGGGCTCAAGGTCGACGTGATGCATCGATGATGCGAACATCCTCGGCTTCACGAAACGATGGTATGCCAGGGGAATTGCGACGGCGACCGATTGTCCGCTCGCAAAGGAAACCATCATCAAAATACTGAAGCCCGAGTTTTTCCTCGCGACGAAGTCCGAGGCATACCTCGGTCGCGGCGGAGGAGATCTTCTCGGCAGCTGTGATCTGGAAGATGTCCTCTTGGTCGTCGATGGACGCGAAGAGATCGTCGATGAGGTTCGGCGGGCGGACGCCGACATTCGCCGTTTCATCGCAGAACAATTCGGTGCGCTGCTCGAGAAACAGGATTTCGATTATTGTCTCGAAGGCAACATCCGTGGTCCTGCGGGGTGGGTCGATGTGGTCCGTGCGCGCATCATGGCCCTGTGTGACGACGGCGATTGAGAAGGCGCCGGACCTCAGCCGGCGGCCGGTGCCACCTGTCAGCTGACGGATTACCGAAGGGACCGACGTCGGGAAGGGCGCGGCGGAAGCTCGCCCCGTTCGACCGGTCAGGCGCGACCGGTCAGGCGCGACCGGTCAGGCGCGACCGGTCAGGCGCGACCGGTCAGGCGCGACCGGTCAGGCGCGACCGGTCAGGCGCGACCGGTCAGGCGTAAGTGTAGCGGCAGGGGGTTCCACAACCGGAGCAGCTTCGCGCAAGGTGTAGGAAGGCGTGCACAAGGCGACCTCGACCACGCGACGAGGCAAGTCACCGTCCGTGATCTCGGCACCACGAAAGACGCGCTAGGCGCCGCGGACCACCTCGATCTCGAAGGTCGGCCCCCGCGGGCCCATGCGCTCGCGCATCACGATGCGGTCGTCGGCCGTCAGTGTCCCGAGCGGTACGTCCCGGTCGGGCAGCACCACCGTCGTCGCCTTGTCGAGGTGGACGAGGACGTGGCGCTTCATCGGCAGCGAGGATGCGGCCCAGGCCTTCAGCTGGCCGTAATACGGCTCGCGCGTCCAGGCCTTCGGCTGGCCGGGGTCGACCTGCACGTTCATGTTGCGGCTCACCGGATCGAGGCTGAGCACCATCTTGGCGCGGTCGGGCTTCCATTCGGGGCCGAGCCAGCTCTCGGTCATCCACAGGCAGTGGAAGGCGCGGCAATGGTCGGGCCGGTCGGCGTGGATCGCGCAGCCCCGCCCGGCCTTGGTGTGGCGGCACCATTGCCCGGCGAGGCTCTCGACGGCGGGCACGTCGTAGACCTTGCAGCACAGGGTGCAGGCGCCGCAGGCCCGGCCGGGGGCCGGCGTCGCGACGATGGTGGCGGGATCGAGCATCGCGTCGCGGCGTCTGGGTTACGAAAGGGGCGCGGCCCGAGGCCGCGCGAACGTGTCGGGGTACCTGAGCCCGCATCGGGCCGGTAGTGTGGCGGGCCAACGCGCCACAGCACCGGATCGCCCGCATGCTCTCGAACCTCGCCGTCCGCGACGTCGAAACCCTGATCCACCCCTACACCAACCTCGACGCGCACCGCAGCGCCGGCCCTCTGGTGCTGGAGCGCGGCGACGGCGTCCACGTCTACGACACCGAGGGGCGGCCCTACATCGAGGGCATGGCGGGCCTCTGGTGCACGGCGCTCGGCTATTCCAACGGCGAGCTCGTCGAGGCCGCCCGCGAGCAGATGGCCAAGCTGCCCTTCACCCACCTGTTCTCCGGCCGCAGCCACGACCCGGCGATCGAGCTGGCCGAGGTGCTGAAGGAGCTGATGCCGGTCCCGACCTCGAAGATCTTCTACACCTCGTCCGGCTCGGAAGCCAACGACACGCAGGTCAAGCTGGCCTGGTACCTCAACAACGCGCTGGGCCGGCCGAAGAAGAAGAAGATCATCGGGCGCCAGCGCGGCTATCACGGCGTCACCATCGCCACCGCCTCGATGACCGGCCTGCCGGCCAACCACACCGACTGGGACCTGCCGCTGCCCGGCTTCCTTCATGTCGGCTGCCCGCACTTCTACCGCTTCGCCGAACCCGGCGAGACGGAGGCCGCCTTCTCGCAGCGGCTCGCCGACGAGCTCGAGGCCACGATCCTGCGCGAGGGGCCGGAGACGGTGGCCGCCTTCGTCGCCGAGCCGGTGATGGGCGCCGGCGGCGCCATCGTCCCGCCGGAGGGCTACTTCGCCGCGATCCAGGCGGTGCTCGCCCGCTACGAGGTGCGCTTCATCGCCGACGAGGTGATCTGCGGCTTCGGCCGCCTCGGCACCTGGTTCGGCAGCGAGGCTTTGGGCATGCGCCCCGACACCCTGTCCTTCGCCAAGGCGCTGACCTCGGGCTACGTGCCGCTCGGCGGCGTCTCGGTCGACGAGCCGCTCTACGAGGCGATGCGCGCGCAGAGCCGGAAGATCGGCACGTTCGGGCACGGCACCACCTATTCCGGCCATCCCGTCGCCTGCGCCGTCGCGCTCAAGACCATCGAGATCTACAAGCGCGAGCGCATCGTCGAGGGCGTGGCAGCCAAGGCGCCGCACTTCCAGGCGCGGCTGTCGCGCCTCGCCGAGCACCCGATCGTCGGCGAGGCCCGCGGCCTCGGCCTGATCGGCGGGCTCGAGATCGTCGCCGACAAGGCGTCGCGCCGGCAGTACGAGCCGAAGGCCGGAGTCGCCGCCCGCTGCGTCGCCTTCGCGCAAGCGGAAGGGCTGATCGTCCGGTTCCTGATGGGCGACCGCATCGCCGTGTGCCCGCCGCTGATCATCACGGCCGACGAGATCGACGCCCTGTTCGACCGCCTCACCCGGGCGCTGGACCGGACCGCCGACTGGATCAGGGCCGAGGGGCTGGAGGCGATGCCGGCCGCCTGACACCGGATTTCGTGTGCGTCGAATGCTGCGATGCGGCGGCGATTCCTTAAGCCTGCGTTCATGCCGACTGCATCCTTATCGATCATCCGCCGGCTCCAGATCCGGCGGATGATCTCGAATCGCTCGCCATCGCCCTGGAGCGGCGTGGGGGCAGCATGCGGCGGCGCCATCGCCGTGCGAACGACCACAGGACGGAAATCCCATGTACGCCCCCGATGCGATGCAAGGTTTGGAGACGCAGGCCCAGGCACAGGAGCCCGAGCGCCGGCAGATGGACCAGGCCGAGGCCCGCTACGGCTTCCGCCCCCTCGCGCTTCCGGCGCTCGCCGCCGCCGCCCACTCGGTGAAGCCGGCCGGCAAGGCCGCCCCGCGGACCAACCTCAAGGGCGTGCTCGGCATCGTGCACGAGGACGTGCCGCTCGACTGAGCGATCCCACGATTCGGGAGCATGATCCGGTCCGCTTTCTGCGGTCCGGTTCAGGGTTTCTCGACGGGTTCGCGTCATCGTCGTTCGCGTCCAGGTCCACGCCGCGCTTTCGCCGGAGTGTGAGGCCAGGGATGCTCGACCGACGCGAACCCGAGGCTTCCATGCTGATCCTGCCGAGCCGCAGGCAGGTCCTGACCGGTCTCGGCGGCACGCTGGCCGCGGCGGGGCTGTCCACCGGCGCCTACGCCTTCGGGGTCGAGCCGCTGCATCGCCTCGTGGTGACCCGCTACGCCCCGCGCCTGCCGCACTGGACCCCGGGCCTCTCCCTCAAGGTCGCGGTGCTCGCCGACTTCCACGTCTGCGAGCCGTTCATGCCGCTCGATCGCGTCGCCGAGATCGTCGACGCCACGAACGCGCTGGCACCCGACCTGATCCTGATGCTGGGCGACTATCCGGCCGCCGGTCGGATCGCGTGGAAGCGCGTGCCGCTTCCCGAGTTCGCCCGCCTCGCCGCGGGCCTGCGCGCGCCGCTCGGCACCTACGCGATCCTCGGCAACCACGATTGGTGGGACGACGCGGAGGCCCAGGCCGCCCGCGGCGGCGTGCCGGAAGCGCGCCGCGTGCTCGAGGCCGTCGGCATCCCGGTGATGGAGAACGACGCCCTGCGCCTGACCAAGGACGGGCACCCGTTCTGGGTCGCCGGCCTCGGCGACCAGCAGCCGTTCCTGATGTTCGACGACGACAGCGGCCGCGACGACCTGCCCGCGACGATGGCCAAGATCACGGACGACGCGCCGGCGATCCTGATGATCCACGAGCCGGACGCCTTCGTCGACGTGCCGGAGCGCGTGTCGCTCACGCTCGCCGGCCACACCCATGGCGGGCAGATCCGCCTGTTCGGCCATTCGCCGGCGATCCGCCCGATCCACGGGCACGACTATTCCTACGGCCACGTGGTCACGCAGGGCCGCCACATGATCGTGTCGGGCGGCTTCGGCGTCAGCCGCATCCCGGTCCGCCTCGGCGTGCCGCCCGAGATCGTGTTTTTGGAACTTGGGTCGAGCCTCTTGCCTTCCGCCTGAGCGGCGAGACGCCTCATGCGTCGGCGCTGGCCGTTTTTTGCGCCCACGCTAGGTTCTCCGCATGCGCGCACTTCTCGTCGGCCTCATCCTCGCCCTGCCCGCCCCGGCGCTCGCCGACGAATGCGGCGACCTGATCGACAAGGTGGCGAAGGAGACGGCGGCGAGCCCCGGCAACCGCAGCACCGACTTCGCCAACTTCTCGGCGGGCGACGGCACCACCCTGACGCTGTCCTGCGGCGGCCCGCAGCTCTCCTCGGTCGGCGCGCAGTTCCGCGGCGAGGCCCCGCCCGACGGCTACTACGCCCTGTTCGGCAAGGCCGGCCACGCCGTCACCGGGATCGGCGCCGACGTGATCGAGGCCGCCGCCCACAAGGCCCGCGAGGCTGCGAGCCGCCTACGCCACAGCAACGTCGACGCCGGCGGCGCCCGCATCACCTGCTCCGTCTCGGGCACGGACAAGGGGCCGCTGACCATGTGCGCCGTGATCGAGCACAGCGACCGGAGCTGAACGCGGCGGGCCGTCTCAGTCGGCCGCCTGCTCCAAGGTGCGGGCGACCCACTTGTTGAGGCTGATCCCGGCCCTGCGCGCCGACGAGACCAACGCGCGATGCAGCCCCGGCTCGACGCGCACGACGAACTGCCCGGAATAGGCCTTCGCGGGCTCTTCCCCGCGCTCGGCGCAGAACGCCAGGTAATCCTCGACGCTGTCGGCGAGCGCCTGCTTCAACTCGTCGACGGACCGGCCCTGAAACGTGATCACGTCGCGAAGATCCAGGATCTCGCCGTGAAAGAGGTCGGCTTCCGGGTCGTATTCGACGGACGCCTCGTAGTTTCGATACGGCATCGTCGTCATGGCGTGACTCCGGCCTCGAACAGGACGCGTCGCACCGACCTGACCGCGCCCTCGTCCGTCTCCTTCTGCGGATGGGGCCGATGGCATACGGCGCGCACGCCGTTCAGCGCGACCCGGATTCGCGATCCCCGGCCCTCCGTGACCTCCGCACCGCAGGCGATCATCAGGGCCTCGATGTCGGTCCAGACGACGCCCGAGCGCACCGGATCGGAGAGGATCGCCGCCAGCGTCGCCCGATGCCGCCCGCTGAGCTTCATATGATATCGAAAGCCAGTATCACACGTCGGCGCTCCCCGATGCGAGCGCCGACGTGTGCGACGATCTCAGCCCGTCCTCAGAGCGGGATGTTGTCGTGCTTCTTCCAGGGCTGCTCCATCTCCTTGGTGCGCAGCATGCCCAGCGCCCGCGCGATGCGCTTGCGGGTGGAATGCGGCATGATCACCTCGTCGATGTAGCCGCGCTCGGCCGCCACGAACGGCGACAGGAAGCGGTCCTCGTACTCGGTGGTCCGGCCGGCGATCTTGTCGGCGTCGCCGAGCTCGCTGCGGAAGATGATCTCGACCGCGCCCTTGGCGCCCATCACCGCGATCTGCGCGGTGGGCCAGGCGTAGTTCAGGTCGGCGCCGACGTGCTTGGAGGCCATCACGTCGTAGGCGCCGCCGAAGGCCTTTCGCGTGATGATGGTGACGAGCGGCACCGTCGCCTGGGAGTAGGCGAAGAGCAGCTTGGCGCCGTGCTTGATCAGGCCGCCGTATTCCTGCGCGGTGCCCGGCAGGAAGCCCGGCACGTCGACGAAGGTCACGATCGGGATCGAGAAGGCGTCGCAGAAGCGCACGAAGCGGGCGGCCTTGCGCGAGGCGTCCGCGTCCAGCACGCCCGCCAACACCATCGGCTGGTTGGCCACGAAGCCGACCGTGCGGCCCTCGATCCGGCCGAAGCCGGTCATGATGTTGCGGGCGTAAGCCGCCTGGATCTCGAAGAAGTCGCCCTCGTCGACCACGCGGCGGATCAGCTCGCCCATGTCGTAGGGCTTGTTCGGGTTGTCCGGGATCAGGGTGTCGAGCGACTTGTCGAGGCGTAAGGGGTCGTCGAAGCTCTCGATCTCCGGCACGCCGTCGATGTTGTTGGCCGGCAGGAAGTCGACGAGGCGGCGGATCTGAAGAAGGGCCTCGACGTCGTTCTCGAACGAGCCGTCGGCGATCGACGACTTCGTGGTGTGGACCTTGGCGCCGCCGAGCTCCTCGGCGGTGACGACCTCGTTCGTGACGGTCTTCACCACGTCGGGGCCGGTGACGAACATGTAGCTCGTGTCGCGGACCATGAAGATGAAGTCGGTCATGGCCGGCGAGTAGACGTCGCCGCCCGCGCACGGGCCCATGATGACGGAGATCTGCGGGATCACGCCGGACGCCATGACGTTGCGGCGGAACACCTCGCCGTAGCCGCCGAGCGCGGCCACGCCCTCCTGGATACGCGCGCCGCCGGCGTCGAAGATGCCGATGATCGGGGCGCGCATCTTCAGCGCCATGTCCTGGACCTTGACGATCTTGGCGGCGTGCGTCTCCGACAGCGAGCCGCCGAACACCGTGAAGTCCTTCGAGAACAGGAACACGGTGCGGCCGTTGATGGTGCCCCAGCCGGTGACGACGCCGTCGCCGGGGATCTTCTGCTTCTCCATCCCGAAATCGGTCGAGCGGTGCTGCACGAACATGTCGAACTCTTCGAACGACCCGTGGTCGAGCAGGAGTTCGATGCGCTCGCGCGCCGTGAGCTTGCCGCGCTTGTGCTGGGCGTCGACCCGCTTCTCGCCGCCGCCGAGGCGGGCGAGCGACCGGCGCTCCTCGAGCTTCTCCAGGATGTCCTTCATGGGTCGAGCGGTCCTGCCTCAGGCGTAGGGAGTTCTTGTTCCTTGCGCAGGCCGCCCGATCAGGACGGCGTGCCCAAGCTTGAACAGCGCCTTAGCATGCAGTTCCGCGCCGGGGAATTGAACCTGTTTTGGCCCGGCGAAAAGCCGAATTTTCCGGTCCGCGCGAGCGGCGCCTAGCGGGCCAGCGCCGCCACCTCGGCGGCGGCCAGGAACTCGACCTTGCGTCCGACGAGCCGCGTCGTGGCGTCCTCGTCCGCGCCCCAGACGGCGGTCTGGTAGGTCTCGTCGACGTGGGCGGCCTCCCAGCCCTCCTCAGCGGTGAGGCGCCCGGCGAGCATGGCCAACGCGATCAGCAGCGAGCCGCTCAGCGTCGTCAGGGTGTGGAAGGCGGCGAGCCGGAACGGGTCGTCGATCGCCGAGACCGCCGCGCGCAGGGCCGCCACCGAATCCTCCGGCTGCGTCACGTGCATCACGCCCTCGCTGAGGATCAGCCGGGCGCCCAGAGCCTCGCGCGCCCAATCGAGGATCGGGTCCCAGGCTTCTGCCTGCGCCGCCACGAGCCGCTCGGGCGTGCCGGCGCGGTAGGCGACGAGGTCGGTGCCGGCATAGGGCCACAGGTCCTCGGCCACCGCCGCCATGCGCGGGGCGACGCCGTCGATCGCGGTGTTGATCAGCCGCGTGAACGGCATCTTCGCGGGGTCGATGGTCTCGCCTTGCGCCGCCCACTCGGCGGCGAGGCGTTCGGCCAGCGCCCGCGTCGGCGCCGCCAGCGGGTTGCGCGCCGGGGTGTTGGCCGGGCGCCCGTCCAGCGTCAGGCGGAAGCCGCCTTCGCCCTCGGCGAACCCGGTCTCCTTGTAGAAGCGCTTCGGCAGCACCGGCTTGCCGTGGTCGCGCACCGCCCGCATCGGGTCGGGGCGCGGGGTGTCGGAAGGCTGTCCCAGCCAATCTTGGGTGACGTCGTCGCTCATGGCTCGGAGATTAAGGGATCGCGCGTGGTTTCGCGAGCCCGCTCAGCGCTCCGCGGGGTCGCGGAACAGGTCGCCCAAAGCCGTGGCGGTCTCGACCACGGTCACGGCGCCGGCGCCGAACAGGGCGCCGGGCGGATGGTAGCCCCAGGCCACGCCGACCGCGGCGGCACCGGCCGCCACCGCCATCGCCATGTCGTAGGAGGTGTCGCCCACCATCACGGTGGCGGAGGGGCCGACGCCCGCTTCCGCCATCGCCTGGTTCAGCATCGCCGGATCGGGCTTGGAGGGCGCGTCGTCGGCGGTCTGGGTGGTGGAAAACCAACCCTCCCAGCCGTTGAAGGCGACGAGGTGGTCGACGCCGCGCCGCGACTTGCCGGTGGCGATCCCGAGTCGCACGTCGTCGCGGGCGTGGAGGCGCGCGATCAGTTCGCCCATGCCCGGAAAGAGCGGCTCCTCGTAATCCGGGTCGAGGCGCAGCGCGTTGAAGGCGCGCTTGTAGCTCTCCGACAGGGCCGCGACCGGGCCGTCGTCGCCGACGAGGCGGCGGAAGGCCTGCGGCAGCGACAGGCCGACCACGGAGAGCGATTCGGCGCGGCTCGGCGCCGGCAGGCCGTTCTCGGCGAAGGCCGTGCCCTGCGCGGCGACGATCAGGTGCTGGCTGTCGACCAGCGTGCCGTCGACGTCGAAGACGACGAGCTTCACGCGCCGGGACGGCGGGGCCGCCTCACGGCTTGCGCTCGGCTGGCGCGGGCGCCGTCATCGGGGCGGGCGCGGGGGCCGAGGCCGGCGCCTGTTGCTGCAACGGCTGCGATTGCTGCTGCTGCGCCGAGGGGGTGCGCGGCCGTTCGTAGCCGAGCTTGCACCGGATCAGGAAGCGGCGGCGGCGGCCGCCCTGGAGCGCGCGCGCATGCGAGGCACGGTTGCAGGCGGCGTAAGAGCGCCGCCGCTTGTCGCCGGCGCGGACGCCGGGCGGGCCGGCGCGGCCGAGCGACGGCTGCGCCTGGGCGCCCGGGGCCGCAGCCGGGGCGGCAATCGCGAGGGTCTCGGGACCGATCACGCAAAGGGCGGCGAGGCAGGCCAGCGTCGTGAGCTTCATGTCGATCGGGTCTCACCACGGGGTCGAGTTAGGCTCGGGGGTCGAGTTAGGCTCGGGGGTCGAGTTAGGCTCGGTCGCGCGCAGCGAAGGGCCGGCGCTTCGCTGCCGTTCGAGGATATGAGCCTCGCGGGGTGGTTGCCAACCCTCGCGGCGCCGCAGAGCACGACGCGCGGGCCGCCTTCGCGATCACGAACGCTTGGCCCCGCGCCTCCGGGGCGTCGCCGATTTGGCCTCACGCCTCCGGCGCGTCGACGATCGGGTCGTAGCGGGCGGCATCGAAGCCGAGCAGGTTCCAGCTCTGCGCCATGTGCGGCGGCAGAGGCGCGCTCACGTCGATCGGCTTGCCGGTGCGCGGATGCGGGATCACGATCCGGCGGGCGAGCAGGTGGAGCCGGTTCTGGATGCCGCCGGGGAGCGCCCAGTTCTCGACCGAGAAATACTTCGGGTCGCCGACGATCGGGTGTCCGATATGGGCCGCGTGCGCGCGCAGCTGGTGGGTCCGCCCCGTCACCGGCTTGAACGACAGCCACGACACCTTCTGCGCCGCCTGGTCGACGGTGGCGTAGTAGGTCAGCGCATGGGTGGCGCCCTCCTCGCCGTGCTGGGCGATTCGCATGCGGGCGTCGGCGTCGGTCGGCTCCTCCTTGACGAGGTAGGTCGAGACCCGGCCCTGCGGCGTGCGCGGCACGCCGGCGGTGAGCGCCCAGTAGATCTTCCGCGCCGCGCGCGAGCGGAAGCTCTTGGCGAGCGTCGCCGCCGCGACCCGGGTCTTGGCGACGATGAGGCAGCCGGCGGTGTCCTTGTCGAGGCGGTGGACGAGGCGCGGCTTCGAGCCGTCGGGGCCGGCCAGCGCCTCGAGCAGCCCGTCCACGTGCCGGACGGTGCCTGAGCCGCCCTGCACCGCGAGGCCGAAGGGCTTGTTCAGCACCATCATGTCCGCGTCCTCGTAGAGGACTAGCGAGCGGATGAATTCGGCGTCGTCCTGGTCGCGGACCGGGTTGCGCGGGCGGTCGGCCGGCTGGTCGAGCTTGAGCGGCGGCACCCGCACGGCCATGCCCGGCTCGAGCCGGTCGTTCGGCTTGGCACGCTTGCCGTCGACGCGCAGCTCGCCCTTGCGGACGATGCTCTGCACGCGGGCGAAGGGCAGCTGCGGGAAGCGGGCCGTGAGGAAGCGGTCGATCCGCATCCCGGCCTCGTCGGGTTCGACGGTGAGCGTCTGCACGCCGGAGGCGAGCGTCGCCGAGGCCGCCGCGCGCTGCTGGCGCCGGGTCGGGCCCTCTACGGGCGCCGCGGGGGCGTCCTCGACGGGGCGCGGACGGGCGGCTCGGGCGAGGCTCGGACGCGCGCGGGCCGGCGCGCCGTCCGCGTCCCCCGACCCGGGGGGCGGAGCTCGCCGAGGCGCGCGGGCGGGCCGGGGCGCCGGCTCGGCGAGCTC
>NZ_VRUW01000061.1:0-30538 GCF_008039475.1 Methylobacterium sp. WL12
GCCTGCGCCCGGTCCCGCGGGCGGGGGCGGCGCGCCGTGCCCAGGGCGTTGACGGCAAACGAGAGTTTTCGCCGGCCCGGCACCGGGCGCAGGCCGCGCCGCCGGGATCGCGGCCGCGAAGGACGAGGGACGTTTCATGGCGCCGATGTTGCGGCTCTACAACACGCTGACCGGAGCCAAGGCGCCGTTCGCGCCGATCGATCCGAGCCACGTGCGGATGTATGCCTGCGGCCCGACGGTCTACGACGCGGCCCATATCGGCAACGCGCGCCCGATCATCGTCTTCGACCTGCTGTTCCGGCTGCTGCGCCGGCTCTACGGCGAGGCCCACGTCACCTACGCCCGCAACGTCACCGACGTGGACGACAAGATCAACGCGCGCGCGGCCGAGCGCGGCATCACCATCCGCGAACTCACCGACGGGACGCTCGCCGCCTTCCACGCGGACCTCTCCGACCTCGGCGTGCTGATGCCCGACGCGGTCAACGTCGCCGGGGGGCGCCCGCGGATGATCGAGCCGCGCGCCACCGATCACATCGTGGAGATGGTGGCGATGATCGAGGGGCTGGTCGTCGCCGGCCACGCCTACGTGGCGGCCGACCACGTGCTGTTCGACGTGCCCTCGATGCCCGATTACGGCGCGCTCTCGAAGCGGCCGCTGGACGAGATGGAGGCCGGCGCCCGGGTCGAGGTCGCGCCCTACAAGCGCTCGCCGCTGGATTTCGTGCTGTGGAAGCCCTCGAAGCCGGGCGAGCCGTCCTGGCCCTCGCCGTCGGGCATCGCCGCGCCCGGGCGCCCGGGCTGGCACATCGAGTGCTCGGCGATGTCGGCGCGCCACCTCGGTCAGACCTTCGACATCCATGCCGGCGGCATCGACCTGATCTTCCCCCACCACGAGAACGAGGTGGCGCAGTCCCGCTGCTGCTTTTCCACGCCGGTGATGGCCAACACCTGGCTGCACAACGGCTTCCTCCAGGTGGAGGGGGAGAAGATGTCGAAGTCGGCCGGCAACTTCGTCACCCTGCGCGCGGTGCTGAACGATTGGCCCGGCGAGGTCGTGCGGCTGGCCATGCTGAAGTCGCACTACCGCCAGCCGATCGACTGGACGCTGCGCGGCCTCGAGGAGGCGCGGCGGATGCTCGACCGCTGGTACGGCGCCGTCGGCGACGCCGCCCCCGCCGCCGAGGCACCGGATTCGGTGCTCGAGCCGCTGCTCGACGACCTCAACACCGCCGCGGCGCTCGCCGAGATCCACCGCCTCGACGACCCCGCGCAACTCCGGGCCGGGGCGAACCTGCTCGGCCTCCTCGACCGGACCCGCTCGGAGCGCGACCAGGCCACCGTCGCGGCCTCCGGCCTCGACGTGGCGGCGATCGAGGCGCTGATCGCGGATCGCGCCGCGGCGCGGGCCGCCAAGGACTGGGCCGCCTCGGACCGCGCCCGCGACGCGCTGGCGGCGATGGGCGTCGCGGTGAAGGACGGCAAGGACGGCACGACCTGGAGCGTGGTCTAGGCCCGCACCCCGGCCGGCTCCAGCGACGCGATGGCGTGATCCATCCTGTCGAAGACGTCGTCAGCATCTTGTAATAAAGACTTTGAGTTGTATTATCGGGTAGTGAAAGTCCCTGGAGTTTCGTCGGCGAACGAGACGAACGTCCGATCCGACAGAATAGAATCTCCACTGTCTGGTCCTAGTGTTGCCGGGTGCGGTCTTCTCAGCACCCGAACCAGGCCACGACGATGTACCCTGCGCCTCGAAATCGCGTCCTGCGTTAGCTCGCCGAGATCGGTTCCGATCTGCCGGACACGGTCGAGCAGCGCCTACGCGCCGGGTTCTTCACGTCCAAGGACCCCCTCGTCGTCGGCGCCGTCAACACCATCGCGGTGGCCGGTGTCGCGTATTTACGGTCGGACCAGGCGGTCTTCGCGGTCTTCGCGGTCATCGCGTTCCTCGACCTGCTGTTGCTGGCCCTCCGCCCTGTGCTGTTGCGGCGAGTCGGCGCGCCGTCCGGGCCGGTCTTCGCCACCGGCCTGCTCTGGACCTGCCTGCAGGGCGCCACCATCGCCTCGCCGTCGCGTCCGACGACACGGTGATGTCGATCGTCGTGCTCGCGTCGGGCCTCGGGGCGATCAGCGGGATCGTCGGCCGGAATTTCGCGGCTCCGCGCTATGCGATGGCGCAGATCCTGATCGTCGACATGAGCGACAAGGCCACGTTCCTGGCAGCGCATGTCGCGTTCCTGCCGCTGATCGCGGTGCAGACCACCGCCTTCATCCTGATGAACCTGGGCATCCTGCGCCATCACCCGGCGGTGACCGTGCAGGCGATCCTCGGTGAGCCGGAGAGCCACGGCCGCTCGATCACCGACCCCCTCACCGGACTCGTCAACCGCCGCGGCCTGGAGGAGGCGTTCGAGGCGCTGCAGGCGACCGGCGCCGAGCGAACCTGTTCTACCTCGACCTCGACGGCTTCAAGCAGGTCAACGACCGCCTCGGGCACGCGGCCGGCGACGCCCTGCTGCGCGAGGTAGGCCGGCCCCGGCGCCACGGCCTGCCGCCTCGGGGGCGACGAGTTCCTGCTGCTCGCCGGATCGCTGGACGAGCGGGAAGCGCACCGGCTCGGCGCCGGAATCGTCGCGGCGATCGCTGAGCCCTACCGCATCGGCGAGGGCGTTCTGGCGCAGGTCGGCGTCGGCGTCGTGCGGAACGAGGACGCCTCGAACGAAATGGGACTCGCGGAGATGATGCTGCGCGCCGACCAGGCGCTCTACGCCGCCAAGACCTCCGGCAAGGGCCGCTGCATCCTGCATGGGGCCGCGGAGATGACCCTCGACCGGCGGCCTGACGGCGCCGCCGAACCGGGATCAGCGGACCGCCAGAAGGTGCGGCGCGGGGCCGTCGCGGCCGTAGAGGTCGAGCATGTGCCGGCAGCCGCCCTCCGGGTCGGCGCGCAGGTCGCGCTCCAGCGCGTCCGCGTCCTTGCGCAGCCAGACCGAGCGCTTCTGGTAGAGGTCGGAATGGTTGATGCCGTGGTCCTGGGAGAAGCGCCGGAAGCTTGCGTCGTCGAGGCGCAGGCCCGGGCATAGCCGGCTCGCCACCTCGGCCTCCACCACCTCGCGCAGGCCGATCGCGGGTACGATGTGCCGGTCGCGGTAATGCGTGGCGCCGTTGGCGAACAGCACCCAGAGCACGATCGGCAGGCCGAGGCGGTAGGCGAGGCCGAACCGCTCGGATCGCGCCGCCGGGGGTGTGGCGGAATTGGCAAGCGTCGCCGGTCGTGCCGCCGCGTTCATCGCGCGCCTCCGCGGGTACGCCGGCCTCGATCGATCCCCGGGAGGGTCATGGCTGCTCCGCGTCTTGGTCGCCGCCGAATGTAGCAAAAACCAGGCCGGGTTAGGTCGTCTTCATTTCTGGTTGTTGTCGGCATTGCGAATCAGCGGCACGAACACAGAATTTTGATTGGCGAACGTCCGATCAGGTCGCGTCCGGGGAAGGTTTGACGCGCCGATCACTGACGCAGCGCCATCCCATTTGAATTCAATATTTCGACACGGAGACGCCGGGCACGGCATGCGATGCGCATTGCGGCTCCTTCTCCCAGGGGAGAAGGTCGGGATGAGGGGCGTGCCGGATCCAGAGGGGTCACGCCCTTCGCTGAGAGCGACACGCTTCACACATCCCCGCGTCTGGCGGTCCGCTTCGCGCGCATCCCCTCGCCCCGCGCGCGGGGCGAGGGCTTTGCCGACCTCGTCGTCGGCAAAGCGGGGCGGCAGCCGACGTTGAGGGGGCGCGAACGGAAGAGGCTCCTCCGTCCGCACCCCCTCACCCTCGCTTCGGTTTCGCCTCAGCTTCCCGCCTGCACGACGAGGTGCAGTCGGGCCTCTCCTCGCCCACGGGGAGAGGGGGAACCCGTGCTTGGTTCGGCTTCCTAAGCCGCCGAGTTCTCAGACGACCGCCCCTCTTCCGCGGAGGAACGTCATCACAGATGGCACCGCACCGTCATTCCGGGGCGCCGAAGGCGAGCCCGGAATCCAGAACCGCCGACGCTGGGAAGTCCGGCTCGACTAGCGTGTCCGGATCCCGGGCTCCGCCGCGCGGCCCCGGGAGGATGTGGTGCTGCCAGTGGGTGTTCGACGAGCAAGTCGCCATCTGCGATCGCCCTGCCGGCAGAGGAGGGAGGGAAGGGCCAGTGCCGATACCCTCAGCTCCTCAAAGCCGCTCGGTCACGAAGCGCTCGGCGGCCGGGTCGTCGCCGAGGCGGCGGCTCTCGGACTGGAGCGTCGGCACCACCGCGTCGGCGCCCTCGGCGACGACGTAGTTGAGGTCGAGCCCCTCGCGGATGAAGCCGTGGGCGCGCATGTGGTCGAACAGGGTGAGCAGCGGCTTCCAGAACCCGTTCACCTCGACGAGCAGGATCGGCTTGCGGTGCCGGCCGAGCTGCGCCCAGGTGAGTTGCTCCACCAGCTCCTCCAGGGTGCCGATGCCGCCGGGGAGCGCCACGAAGGCGTCCGAGCGCTCGAACATCAGGCGCTTGCGGGTGTGCATGTCGCCGACCACGATCGTCTCCTGGATGGCGTCGAGCATGTGCTCGCGCGACTTCAGGAAGTCGGGGATGATGCCGGTGACGCGCCCGCCCCCGGCCAGCACCGCGCGGGCGACCGTGCCCATCAGGCCGACGTCGCCGCCGCCGTAGACGAGGTCGAGCCCGGCGGCCGCGAGCGCGGCGCCGAGCGTCTCCGCCGCCTGCCGGAACGCCGGGTCCCCGCCGAAGCCGGAGCCGCAATAGACACAGACCGTCTTCACCGGCGCCATCCGGCCTCCTTCATCCAAGGTCGTCATGTATCAAGGGTCGTCGTCATGAGCCGCCGGTCCGGGCCTCTGATCGGCAGACCGCCCGCGGGCAGGGGCGAAATCGGTGCCAAACTGCTGATCGCGACGGGAATTCGTCGGCGCGTCGGCGCGGCGGCTTGGTCTCCCGGACATGTACGGTAAGATGGGCGGGACAGTCGACGGTTTTTCGCGAAAACGGGTCTCGAAAGTCCCGGCGGCCGGGCACGGTGTCGACGGGGGATGGAGCGCCATGACGGCGGAGTTGCGGCGCGGCGTGTTTCTGGCGGTCCTGGGCCTGTTCATCGGGCTCGGGCTGGTGGCGGCCCTGTTCGGCGGGCTCGACGCGTGGAAGCCCGCGCGCCTGGCCGGCACCGACCCGGCGCCCGGCGCGGTGGGCGCCCTGGCGCCGGATGCCGGCATGGGCAACGGCGAGGACAAGCCCGGCGCGGCGGCGCCCGCGGCCGAGCCGGCCCCCCGGGCCGACGCCCCGGCCGCGCTCAAGTTCGATATCGTCCGCGTCGAGCCCAACGGCGAGTCGGTGGTGGCCGGACGCGGCGCGCCGGACACCGTCGTGGAGCTCCTGGTCGACGGCAAGGCGGTGGCCAAGGCGCTGGCCGACCCCAACGGGCAGTTCGCGATCGTGCCGCCGGCCCTGCCCGCGGGCAACAGCGAGATCGTGCTGCGCTCGACCACGGCCGAGGGCCGCGAGACCCGCTCGGCGGACAGCGTCGCGGTGGCGGTCTCGCCCTCGCGCACCGAGAAGCCGCTGGTGGCGCTGATCGCGCCGGACAAGCCGACGGTGGTGCTGTCGCAGCCCGACGCGCCGACCGCGCAAGGGTCGCCGGCCGGGCCGGGTCAGGCGTCGCCGGGTAAGGATGTCGCGAGCAAGGGCGTCGCGAGTAAGGACGTGGCGGGCAAGGCGGTGCCGGGCCAGGCGGTGCCGGGCCAAGTCGCACCCGGCAAAGTCTCGTCCGGCAAGGACGGCGCCGGAAGCGGCGCGGCGCCGGGCAAGGCGGCGACGGCCGCGAAGACGACGCCGGACACATCCGCGACGAACGCCCCCGTCAAGATCGTCAGCGTGGACGCGCAGGAGGGCGGGCGGCTGTTCGTCACCAGCCAGGCCTCGCCCGGGGCGACGGTGCGGCTCTACCTCAACGACACGCTGATCGCGCCGGCCAGCGTCGGGGCCGACGGCAAGGTCACCTTCACGATCGGCCGCGGCGTGAAGCCGGGCGACTACATGGTGCGGGTCGACCAGGTCGACGCGGTCTCGGGCAAGGTGCGCGGCCGCGCCGAGGTGCCGTTCTCGGTGCCGGAACCGGCCCGCGTCGCCGCGAACGCCGCGCCGACCAGACCTGCGCCGGACAAGCCCGCGCCCGTCGGCTCCGCGCCCGCCAAGCCGGCGCCTGAAACGCACGCCGAGGCCCGCGTCTCCACCACGCCGGCTGCCCCGTCGGCGGCTTCGGCCGCGCGCTCCGCTGCGCCCGAGGCGCCGACAGTAGCGCGCCCGGCGGCGCCGGCCCAGCCGCCCGCGCCGGGAGCCGTCGCGCGGACGCCCGCCGCGATCGAGCCGCCACGGCCCGACGCCGCGGCGGGCGTGTTCGTCGCCGAAGTGAACACGGCCAAGATCATCCGCGGCGACAGCCTGTGGCAGATCAGCCGCCGCACCTACGGCGCCGGCGACCGCTACACGGTGATCTACGACGCCAACCAGCAGCAGATCCGCAACCCGGACCTGATCTACCCCGGCCAGATCTTCGTGCTGCCGGGCGAGGGTAAGGACAAGGCCGGCAAGAACGGCTGACGGTCCGCCGCGCTTCCCCTTCCCCAGAGAGGGGGAGGGAAGGGCGCGATCCATCCACGCCGCGCCGCCCCGCGGTCGCGGCGGGTGTGCCGGGCGGGCGGCGGGTCTATATGGCGGGCGACGCACCTCCCGGACCCTTTCGCATGACACCCACCCCCGAGCCGGCGCCCGAAGCGCGCCCGGGCCTCGTCGCCACCTATCGCCGGCTGTGGCCCTACCTGTGGCCCTACGGCCGGCCGGACCTGCAGCGGCGGGTCTTCCTGGCGTTCGGGCTGCTGCTGGTGGCCAAGCTCGTGACGATGGTCACGCCCTTCACCTTCAAGTGGATCACCGACGCGCTGGTGGCCGCGGTCGGCGGCAAGGAGGGCACGCTCCCCACCGGTATCTTCGCGGCGCCGATGGCGTTGATCGCGATCTACGGCGCCTCGCGCATCCTGATGGCGGGGCTGACGCAGGCGCGCGACGGGCTGTTCGCCAAGGTGGCGATGCACGCGGTGCGGCGCCTGGCGCTGAAGACCTTCCAGCACATGCACCAGCTCAGCTTGCGCTTCCACCTCGAGCGCAAGACCGGCGGGCTGACGCGGGTGCTGGAGCGCGGGCGCTCGGGCATCGAGGAGCTGTCGCGCCTGATGGTTCTGACGCTGGTGCCGACCATCGTCGAGTTCGCGCTGGTGCTCGGCGTGCTGGCCTACGAGTTCGACTGGACCTACTCGGCCGTCGTGTTCGTGATGGTCGCGGCCTATCTCGGCTTCACCTACAAGGCGACCGAGTGGCGGATCGCGATCCGCCGCCGCATGAACGAGTCCGACACCGACGCCAACAGCAAGTCGGTCGACTCGCTGCTGAACTACGAGACCGTGAAGTATTTCGGCGCGGAGACCCGCGAGACCCAGCGCTTCGACGGCGCGATGGCGAAGTACGAAAAGGCCTCGACGCAGACCTACGTGTCGCTGGCCGTGCTCAACGCCGGCCAGGCGCTGATCTTCACCCTCGGCATGACCGCGGTGATGTGGCTCGCCGCCCGCGACATCCTGGCCGGGCGCACCACCATCGGCGGGTTCGTGCTCGCCAACACCATGCTGGTCCAGCTCTCGATGCCGCTGAACTTCATGGGCATGATCTACCGCGAGATCAAACAGGCGCTCATCGACATCGACGACATGTTCCGCATCCTCCACCGCAACCCGGAGATCGCGGACCGTCCGAACGCGCCGGCCCTCGTCCCCGGCCCGGCCGAGGTGCGCTTCGAGGACGTGCACTTCGCCTACAACCCGGACCGGCCGATCCTGCGCGGCGTCTCCTTCGCGGTGCCGTCGGGCAAGACGGTGGCGATCGTCGGCCCCTCGGGCGCCGGCAAGTCGACGCTCTCGCGCCTTCTGTTCCGGTTCTACGAGCCGCAAGCCGGCCGCATCACCATCGACGGGCAGGACATCGCCGCCATCCGCCAGGACTCTTTACGCGCGGCGATCGGGATGGTGCCGCAGGACACGGTGCTGTTCAACGACACGATCGGCTACAACATCCGCTACGGCCGCTGGGAGGCGACCGAGGCCGAGGTGCGGGAGGCCGCGCGCCTCGCCCAGATCGACCGCTTCATCGAATCCCTGCCGGAGGGCTACGACACCCCCGTCGGCGAGCGCGGCCTAAAACTGTCGGGCGGCGAGAAGCAGCGCGTCGCCATCGCCCGCACCATCCTGAAGGGGCCGCCGATCCTCGTCCTCGACGAGGCCACCTCGGCCCTCGACAGCTTCACCGAATCGCAGATCCAGGACGCCCTGGACCGCATCGCCCGCGGCCGCACCACCCTCGTCATCGCCCACCGCCTCTCGACGGTGGTCGACGCCGACCAGATCCTGGTCCTCGACAAGGGCGTCATCGTCGAGCGCGGCACCCACGCCGCGCTGCTCGACCAGGACGGGGTCTACGCCGCGCTCTGGAACCGGCAGCGCGAGGCGGATGCCGCGCGGGCGGCGTTGCGCCGGGCTGAGGAGGAGGCGGAGCGGGTGCGGGTTGAGGTGCGTGGGGTTCGGGGGAAGGTAATGGTGGCGGAATAAAGTGCTGAGCCGAGGTATCGTCTTGGCTGGTAGATGCCTCTCAACTCCGGCACTGGCAAAATTTCCATTAGGGTGTAGAAAACTCTCTAAGCGATAGGAAATCTCGTTGCATCTATTCAACGGGGCGTAGTACGACTTTCCTTATTAGGGAGGTCGCGATGGCGATTTTGGAGTACCACGCACTCAATGTTAGCGCTCATCCCCACGTAAAGGGGATCTACAGAGAGCTTTTTGAGCGTGTCGCAGGACGTCGGATCAATTATTTTGGTGAAAAGACAGCAGCTATAACCAAACCTTCTGCGTCATCAAATGGCGTATTCTGGGGAAGTATATATTCCTGGACTGAAATTGATCCGAATGAGCGGATCATTGATACCTTGTTGATGCAAGAGCCGGACGAAGAGCAAAAAGCTAAGATTAGTATTCCGGCGAATACTGGTTTCCACTGGCAAAGATTTAATTACGTCTTTCGTGAAAAAGATCATATTCTGGTTTTTGAATCTCGGAATGATGAGGGGCGTACTCTTGCCCCTTCCAGCGCTGAGCGTTTGTTTAGGGCACTTTTCGATGAAAAAACTCTTGGCGCTCTTCGTTTCGAACTCACTAAGCCAGCCTACGTTGAGGTGGACCTACTAGTCGATTCTTCAGCGTTAGAGAAAATATATGCCATAAAAAATCTTAGAAAACTTGAGATACTTGTGAGCGTGCCAAATTCTGACGACAACACTGAAGACGCTGATGCAATAATCGAGCGGCTTGAAAAAATAAGAGCAAGTCGCCAACTCACAGTCTATACCGCCTCAAGTGCACACAAAGGCTTGAAGGCCGATGATCAAATAAAAGCTCAGGGCGAAGCCTCACTACGGCATGGCTACTCAAGGGGAGAAGGTAGGGATGGAGAGGAAAAGATTTCCATTTCGACCAAGCAGTACCCCCAAAAGCAGACTGCTCGGATCGACTCTCAGTCTACCACGGTGGATACAGCGATCGGCGTCGCTCGCGACTGGTTGGCTCCATTTCCCAGCACTTAAGCCAATAAAGTTATACTGGGAGGCTTATGGAGGATGGTCTGAGTTTTTAAAATCAATTTATTTATGGCTAGCGTTTGCGTTCACAGTTGTAACCTATCCGGTTTGGATCAAGCTAGATAACGATGGTAATCGAGTCTGGGCATCCATGCCTACTAGTATCTTACCAAACCTGCTCGGGTTTTCGATGGGTGGGATGGCAATTATGCTCGCATTCGCTGGCTCAAAAATTTTTACTTATCTGAGCGAAGAAGGTAAGAAACAATCATATTTCGTCAAAATTGTCGCCTCATTTTACCATTTTATATTAGTTCAAACGCTTGCGATTTTTATGGGAATTTTCTGTCAAGCCTATGCCTGGGTAGGATTCAACTTTTTGGGATATTGGGCTATGTGTTACGCGTTGCTAGTTGCGCCTGCCACCGCGGCTCAATTATTTAATACTGCACGAATTGTAAATACTGCGGCGTCGATTGGAAAAAATGACGCGGAGTGAATTATAAATAACCCAGTAACAATTGCATATAATGGCGACCTTCAGAAATAAATCTGATTTTGATATCTCTGAGCTAATTTTTCGAAATCGACAAAATACAGATTAGAAATTGATCTTGACAAAAGTCCTATAACATGCCTATAACCCCATCACGCGCTGCACGGCGCCGGGGCTGCGTTTCGTCCCGGTGCCGCCGTCAGGAGCCGGCCCGGTGATCGACGGGGCGGTCGGCAGCGTGGCGGCTCCCGGGTCGTCGGTCGGTCAGCCGGCGGCGCGGGCATCGTGGGGCAGGGACACAGAGCGGCGGGTTCACCCGCGTGCCGTGGCCCGGAGTGACCGGACCCGCATGGCGGGGCTGGGCTCGTGCTCGCGCGGGAAGGCTTAGGCGCGACCGACCGCTCACGCGGACGCGGACGCGGAAGCGTGACAGGCGTTCGAGGCTTTGGCCTCCTGCCCCGCGTTGTGTGGCTACGATCGAACCAGCCGCGACGCCAAATCGGCGCCGACGCCCGCGTTCCGGGCCCGGCACCGCGGGACGCCGGGGAACCGGCTAAACGCGCATCATCACAGGGTTCCGCGGCGTCCCGCGTCTCCTGTTTCGTGATGTCCGGGCCATGCCGCCGGCGGAGGGTTTCCGCGTGGGGTTGTTTTGGCGTGTCTGGAGGGACGCGCATCCCCTCGCCCCGCCTGCGGGGAGAGGGCTTTGACGACCGCGTCGTCGGCCAAGCGAGGCGGCAGCCGAGGGTGAGGGGGCGCGAACGGACGAGCCTCCTCCGGTCGCGCCCCCTCACCGTCGCTTCGGCTTCGCCTTCGCTTCCCGGCCGCACGACGGGGTGCCGCCGGGCCTCTCCCCGCACGCGGGGAGAGGGGGGCGTCCGATCCGTTGCACCGCGCGACGGCGCGCGAGGTTGACCTTCGCGCCCCGGGCTGCCATCGCGCGGGTCAAAATCCCGTTTGGCCCCGCCCCGTCGAAAGACCGCATGAACGACCTTCTCCTGACGATCCGCCGGACGCTCGTCCCGATCCACAAGGAGGGCTACCCCTTCATCGTGATCGGGATCGTGCTCACGGTGCTGGCCGGCACGTTCTCGCAGTTCTTCGGCTGGGTGTTCCTGATCCTCACCCTGTGGGTGTGCTACTTCTTCCGCGACCCCGAGCGGGTGACGCCGGTGGCCGACGGCCTCGTGGTGTCGCCGGCCGACGGGCGCGTGAACCTGATCTCCACCGTGCTGCCGCCGCCCGAGCTCGACCTGCCGCCGGTGCCGATGACCCGCGTCTCGGTGTTCATGAACGTGTTCGACTGCCACGTGAACCGCGTGCCGGTGACGGGCAGGATCGGCCAGATCCACTACACGCCGGGGCTGTTCCTCAACGCCGAGCTCGACAAGGCGAGCGAGGACAACGAGCGCAACGGAATGGTGATGGAGACCCTGCACGGCGGCCAGCCGGTGCGGATCGGCGTGGTGCAGATCGCGGGCCTGGTGGCGCGGCGCATCGTCGGCTTCGTCTCGGCCGGCGACCAGCTCTCGGTGGGCGAGCGCTTCGGGCTGATCCGGTTCGGGTCGCGGGTGGACGTGTACCTCCCCGTCGGCACCCGCGTGCTGGTGGGCCTCGGCCAGAAGGCGGTGGCCGGCGAGACCGTGCTCGCCGACCTCGGCGGCGGCCCCGAGCGCAGCTTCCGGCGCATCTGACTTACTCGTGCGGTCGCATTTTCTTCACGCGAACCGGCTTCCACTTCGCTCGAAAATGCTCTCAGGAGGGGCGATGGACGATCTCTTCCCGCCCTTCGAGCCGGACGCGAACGAGCCGCGGCCGCGCCGGTTCAAGCCGGTACCGTTCCGGATGATCGCGCCCAACATGATCACCCTGATGGCGCTCTGCCTCGGGCTGACGGCGATCCGGCTGGCCTTCGAGGGCAAGTTCGAGCCGGCGGTGATCGCGATCATCGCGGCCGCCGTGCTCGACGGCATCGACGGGCGCGTGGCGCGCCTGCTGAAGGGCACCTCGCGCTTCGGGGCGGAACTCGATTCGCTGGCCGACTTCGTCAACTTCGGCTGCGCGCCGGCGCTGATCCTCTACGGCTTCGCGCTCCACAACCTGAAATCGCTCGGCTGGATCGTGGCGCTGATCTTCGCCATCGCCATGGCGCTCCGGCTCGCCCGCTTCAACGCGATGCTCGACGACCCGAACCGCCCGGAATGGAAGAAGGACTACTTCGTCGGCATGCCGGCGCCGGCCGGGGCGATGACGGCGATGCTGCCGCTCTACCTGCACTTCCTCGGCTTCGGCTTCGAGGCCTGGGCCGCGCCGGCGATCCTTGTCTACGTGCTCGGCATCGCGCTGCTGGTGGTCTCCACCGTGCCGACCTTCTCCGGCAAGACCATGGGCAAGCGCGTGCCCCGCGGGCTGGTGCTCCCGATCTTCCTGGCGGGCGTCGCCGCCTTCGGCCTGCTGATCTCGTTCCCGTTCGAATCGCTGGTCGCGATCAGCGCCGCCTACATCGTCGGCCTGCCGTTGGGCGCGGCGCAGTACCGCCGCCGGTCACGCCTCGAGCCGCAGACGCGCCCCGAGAGCGGCGAGGATCCGGCCTCCGCGATCTGAGCGGTGGACAATATTCCTTTCGCCTTGAGGCCGGCGCGCAACTTGCGATAGGTTTTGCCCACTGAAACGTGAGGGGGGCCGCCGTGCTCGAAGAGTTCAAGAAGTTCGCGCTGCGCGGCAACGTGGTCGACCTCGCCGTCGGCGTGATCATCGGCGCCGCCTTCGGGGCGATCGTGACCTCGGCGGTGCAGGACGTGTTCATGCCGATGATCGGCGCGATCACCGGCGGCCTCGACTTCTCGAACTACTACCTGCCGCTTTCCTCGAAGGTGCAAGCCGGCGCAGCTTATGCCGAGGCGAAGAAGCAGGGCGCGGTGATCGGCTACGGCCAGTTCATCACCGTGGCGATCAACTTCATGATCGTCGCCTTCGTGCTGTTCCTGGTCATCCGCGCGATGAACAAGCTCCAGACCAAGGAAGAGGCCAAGCCCGAGGCGATCGCCGAAGTGCCGGCGGACGTGAAGATCCTGGGCGAGATCCGCGACCTGCTGGCGACGCGCCCCAAGGTTTGAGCGCGGAGGCGGTGTTCAGGCCGCCGGCTTGTCGTCCTCGGGGGTGACGCCGAACGCGTCGAGGATGCGGTCGAGGGCGTGCTCGACGGCGCCGGTGCCTTCCTCGTGGGTCTTCAGCCGGGTCTCGAGGCGCTGCAGCTGCGGCGCGAAGGTCTCATCGGGGGCAGGGTCGTCACCGAGGAAGCGCGGCTTCTCCTGGCCCACCGTCAGCATCGAGCGGAGCTGCTGGCCGAGGTGGTCGCGAACCGGTTCCGGCAGGCCGGCCTTCGCGTCGATGGCGTCGTCGTCCATGGTTTCAGAATTCCCGTTCGCCGTCAGAACCCTAACGGGCGATGCGGCAAAGCGTTGCACGGCAGCGTACCAACGAAAAGGGCCCCGAGGCGTATCGCCCCGGAGCCCTCTCGGATTGGTGGAGGCTGAAAAAGTTAGTCGATCACTTCGACGATGCGGTGGCCGCGATCGACCAGAACCGGGCGGTTGTTGATCACGGTGTAGCGGGTGCCGGCCTGGACGCGGTACTCGTCGGGCACGTCGTAATAGGTCACGCCGTCGCCCGGCAGGGTGGTGCCGACCGCGACGCGGCCGTCGTAATCGTAGGAGCGCACGTTGCGCTCGCGGACGTAGCTGCGGAAGCGCGGCTGCATGTCGACGCCGAGGATGCCGCCGACGGTGCCGGTCGCCGCGCCCACCGCGCCGCCGACGATCCCGCCGATCGGGCCGCCGATGTCGGAGCCGGTCTCGGCGCCGCGCTCGGCCCCGCGGATGGTGCCCTGGGCCTGCGCGGCGAGCGGCAGGGCGAGGACGAGGGCCGAGGCGGCCAGGATGGACTTGAACTGCATGGTAAAACTCCGTGTTCCGATGCCCGCCGCGCCGTTCGACGCTGGGCGAGTCTCGGGCCGGTAACGCACGACCCCCGGAAACGGATGCGTCAAAAAGGACCGGTTCTCACGCGTCTTTTCAAGCGTCCTTGGGCATCGCCGACTGGATGAACCGGTCGGAGCCGAGGTCTTCCTCGTCGTAGCCCAACAGTTCGGCGAGCCGCCCGCGGGCCCGGCTGACGCGGCTCTTCACGGTGCCGACCTTGCAACCCATGATCGTCGCCGCCTCCTCGTAGGAGACGCCCTCGGCGCCCACCAGAACCAGCGCCTCGCGCTGGTCGGGCGGGAGCTTGGCGAGCGCCGTCTGTAGATCCTCGACGTCGAGGCGGTCGCCCTGGTGCGGGGCCGTGGCCAGCCGCGCGGCGTAGGAGCCATCCTGATCCTCGACCTCGCGGACGCGCTTGCGGTGATCCGAGTAGAAGATGTTGCGCAGGATCGTGAACAGCCAGGCGTTCAGGTTGGTGCCGGGCTGGAAGCGGGCGCGGTGCTGCCAGCCCTTCATCAGCGTATCCTGCACGAGGTCGTCCGAGCGCGCCGGGTTCGAGGTCAGCGACAGCGCGAAGGCACGCAGCGACGGGACGGCGGCGAGCAGGCCGTTGCGAAATTCCGGCTCGATCGCCTCGCCGCGGGCCTTGAGCGCCGCCTCGAGCTTCGCGATCAGCTCGGCGAAGCGGCTCGGCAGCTCGGTCTGGCCCAGCGTGTCGTAGGCGCTGCGCAGGTGGTCGCCGAGATGCGAGCGGATGGTGTGCGACAGGTTGGGCCGCGCATCCTTGCCGCCGTTTTCAGACTGGCTCGGAAGAGTGTCGGTCTCGTCGCGGGTCATGATGCGTCGCAATCTACGGTCTTAAAGCGGGCTCGCGGGCGGTCCGGACCCGCGAGGCGGGACGTTCGCGGCTCGCGCCAGCGCCGCTCCGGTCATGGTGTGTGTTTAACCTATCGCAGCCCCGCTTGCACCTTCGCGGACCGTCACATCCGAGTGCATCGGACCTTGCCTCAACAGGGCTTCGGGGCGACCACCACGGTGGCTGCGGCCGGCGCGCCGGGTTTCAGCAGCCGGATCGCGCCGTCGCGCAGGGTGATGACGTCGCCGCGCGCGAGGTCCGTCCAGCACTCGTCGCGGGTCAACGCCTGCGTCGCCACGACGGAGACCACGTCGCGTTCGGTGGTCTCCTGCGCGAAGTCCACGCGCCAGTCCTCGTCGATCAGCGTCGCGGTGCCGAACGGCGCCCGTCGGGTGAGGTAGCAGAGCCGCTTGCCGCAATGGGCGTAGAGGGTCCGGCTGTCGGACAGCAGCATGTTGAAGACGCCGAGCGCGTGAAGCTCCGCACTGAGGTCGGCCACAGCGCGGTCGAGCAGGGCGGGCTTGGGCAGGGCGGAGAAGCGCGCTTGCAGGCGGCCCAGCATCCAGCAGAAGGCGTACTCGCTGTCGGTCGAGCCGATCGGCATGAACCCGCCGAGTGGCAGCTTCTTCACGCCCTTGAGCTGGCCGTTATGCGCGAAGGTCCAGCGCCGGCCCCAAAGCTCGCGCGAGAACGGATGGGTGTTCTCCAGGCTGACGCGGCCGCGGTTGGCCTTGCGCACGTGCCCGATGACGATGCGGCTCTTGATCTTGTAGTCGCGCAGCAGCCGCGCCAACTCGGATTTCGCGCTCGGCTCCGGCTCGTGGAAGCTGCGGCAGCCGCGCCCCTCGTAGAAGCTGATGCCCCAACCGTCCGCATGCGGACCGGTCTCGCCGCCGCGCCGCGCCAGAGCCGCGAACGAGAAGCGGATGTCGGTGGGCACGTTCGCGCTCATGCCGAGCAATTCGCACATCGTCTCGGAAACTTACCTGGTCGGGCGGGGCCTCGGCGCGGATCGTCCGCCGCCCGGAGGTCCGCTCCGGTTTAGGTGCGTTTGCCGCAGCGAACAACCGCGAACCGCGCGCTTGCGTCAGCGGCCGAGGTAATCCGTCAACGTCATGCCGACCATGATCGCGACCCAGAAGAAGCCGAGGCCCGAGAACAGCTTCACCAGCGGCGGCTCGTGGAGCACCTCCATCGAGACGAGGAGGACGACGAGCGCCATCGCGGCGACGACGACGAGCTCGAGCGTCCAGACCTGCTCGAACGGCAGGGTCGCGCCGAGCGTGACGTTGACTGCCAGCAGGCCCATCAGCGCCAGGAAGCTGAGCACCGGCTTGCGCAGTCGCGCCTTCAGCAGAGCGCGGTCGTCGTCCGAAAGGGTCGCGAGCGGATTGCGCATCGGGCTACCGGTTGACGACGTAGAGGATCGGGAAGGCCATGATCCAGATCAGGTCGATGAAGTGCCAGTAGAGGCCGTAGATCTCGATCCAGTTCTGGTGCCGCGACAGGAACCCTGCCTTCGACGCCATCCAGGTCATGCCGAGCAGCAGCGAGATGCCGGTGAGCAGGTGGAGCCCGTGCAGCAGCGTGGCGACGTAATACAGGTTCACGAACAGGCGCGACGCGGGCGACGCGGCCAGCTCGTACGGGCGCGAACCGAGGAACGGCATCATGTGCTCCGTATAGTCGGCGTAGTATTCGTAGCCCTTCAGCACGAGGAACAGGCTGCCCAAAGCCGCGGTCGCCAGCATCGCCCGCACCATCGCCCGCTGCCAGCCGAGCCGCGAGAACTCGATCGCCATCGACATGGTAAGGCTGGAGACGATCAGCACCACCGTGTTGACCGCACCGATCCAGAACTTGAGGTGGCGCGCCGCCTCTTGCGTCGCCTCCGGATGCTGGATCCGCACGATCAGCGCCACGAGGAACAGAGCCGCGAACAACAGCAACTCGGTGATCAGCCAAGCCCAGATCCCGAGCGTGGCGGCGTAGCGCTGCTGGGCCACGGTCTCGAAGTGGTGGGCGCGTTCGGTGCCGACGCCGTCGGCGAGCCGCGCGCTCATCGAAGCTGGCTCATCGGTGCTGCGCCTTCGTTTCCTGCTCCTGGATCGGATAGTCGTAAGGCACCCGCGGCACCACGGGTGGCGACGTGAAATTCAGGGTGGGCGGTGGCGAGGCGGTCTCCCATTCGAGCCCCTTGGCGTCCCAGGGGTTTGCCGGCGCCTTTTTGCCGAACCACAAGGAATAGACGAGGTAGAGCATCGGGAAGATGTACCCCGCAGCCAGGATCGTCGCCCCCGCCGAGGACAAGACGTTGAGCAACTGGAATTCCGGCGGGTAGGTCGCGTAGCGCCGCGGCATGCCGAGGTAGCCGAGGATGAATTGCGGGAAGAACGTGACGTTGAAGCCGAGGAAGATCAGCAGCGCCGAGATCCGCCCCCAGGCCTCGTTGTACATCCGGCCGGTGAACTTCGGCCACCAGAAGTGCAGCCCGCCGAGGAACGCCAGCACCGTGCCGCCGACCATGATGTAGTGGAAGTGGGCGACCACGAAGTAGGTCGCGTGGATGTGCTGGTTGATCGCCAGCGTCGCCAGGTACAGGCCCGTAAGGCCGCCGAGCACGAAAAGGCCGATATAGCCCATCGCGTAGAGCATCGGCGTGTCGAGGCGGAGCTTGCCTTTATGGATCGTCGCGGTCCAGTTGTAGACCTTCACCGCCGAGGGAACGGCGACCGCGAAGGAGAGCGCCGAGAACGCGAGCGAGGCCAGGTCGCTCTGCCCGTTGATGAACATGTGGTGGCCCCAGACGAAGAACGTCACCGAGGCGAGCCCGATCGCGGCGTAGGCGACGAAGCGGTAGCCGAAGAGCTTCTTCTGGGCGAAGGCCGGGACGATCTCCGAGATCACCCCCATGCCCGGCAGGACCATGATGTACACGGCCGGGTGCGAGTAGAACCAGAACAGGTGCTGGAACAGCACCGGGTCGCCGCCGAAGGCCGGATCGAACACCCCGATGTGGAAGGCGCGCTCCATGATCAGCAGGATCAGCGCCGTGGTGATGACCGGCGTCGCCAGCAGGAAGATCAGGCTGGTGGCGTAGTGGGTCCAGACGAAGATCGGCAGCTTGAACCACGTCATGCCGGTCGCCCGCATGGTGTGGATCGTGACGACGAAGTTCAGCCCCGTCAGGATCGACGAGAACCCGACGATCGTCACGCCGATCAGGGCGGGCAGGACCCAACCGTTCGAGAAGGCGGTGGAGAGCGGCGCGTAGAAGGTCCAGCCGGTGTCGATGCCGCCGAGCACCACCGAGACCATGGTGAACAGCGCCCCCGTCATGAAGACGTACCAGCTGGTCAGGTTCAGCTTGGGGAAGGCGAGGTCCTTGGCACCGATCATCAGCGGGATCAGGAAGTTGCCGAAGGTCGCCGGAATCGACGGGATCAGGAAGAACCACACCATCACCACGCCGTGGATGGTGAAGGCCTTGTTGTAGGTGTCGTTGGTCATCACCGCGCCGTTCGGCACGACCAGCGCTAGGCGCACCACGCCGGCGGCGACGGCGCCGACGATGAAGAAGGCGGTGATCGAGGCGAGATAGAGGATCGCGATGCGCTTGTGGTCGGTGGTGAGAAACCACGAGCGCAGGGTCGATTCCGCGTGCAGGTAGTCGGCGGGGCGATCGAGCGTCGCCTCCGGTGCGTGCGGCTCGCGGTTGGCGAGCCCGCTGTCGACGGTGCCCGATGCGCTCATCGCGTGGCCTCTCCGGACGCTGCGTCGCCCACGGTGCGGGTGTTCGATTTCAGGAAGTCGATCAGGCGGCCGAGGTCGTCTTCGGGGATCACGCCGGCGAAGCTCGGCATGATCTGCTTGTAGCCTTCGGCGAGCCGGTTGCCGTTGGGGTTGCGGATCTTCTCGCGAAGGTAGTCCTCGTCGGCCGTGACCGTGCGCCCGTCGGCGAGCCGCACGTCGCGTCCGTAGAGGCCGGCGAGCTTTGGCGCCTTCACGGTCGAGCCTTCGTTGTGGCAGGTGCCGCAGCCGTAGGCGTCGTAGATCGCCTTGCCGGCGGCGACCTTGGATTGCTGGGCGCCGGAATGCGTCAGCCATTCCTGGTAGTCGCCCTGGCTCAGGATCGTCAGGTTGCCGTCCATCGCCGAGTGGTCGGTGCCGCAATATTCCGAGCAGTAGAGGTGAAAGGTGCCGGGCTTGTCGGCCTTGAACCAGAGCTCGGTGTACCTGTCGGGCAAAGCCGCCATCTGCATCCGCAGCGCCGGCAGGTAGAGGGCGTGGATCACGTCCTGGCTGATGATCCGCAGCTTGACCGGCTGACCCATCGGCACGTGCAGGTCGTTGATCTCGGATTGTCCGGTGGGATGCTGGAACTTCCACATCCATTGCCGGCCGATCGCCTCGATCACCATCGCGTCCGGCGGTGGGTTCTTCGACATGACGAAGAGTCGCGCGCCCCAGACGAAGAAGATCAGCGTCAGCAGGAACGGGATCAGCATCCAGCTGATCTCGATCAGATTCGAGCGGATGCCGCTGGTGTCGCGGTTCGCCTCCTGCCCGTCGCGGTAGCGGATGGCGAACCACGTGATCGCCAGGAACACCGGCACGGTCAGCACCAGGGTGAGTACCGTGAAGGCGAGGATCAGGTAGTCGGTCTCGACCGCGACGGCGGAGGCCGCGGCCGGCCAAAGCTCGAGGGCTGCGTGCGTCGGCGTCATCGGCTCAAGGGTCCAGCGTTCGGCCGACCGTCAGGGCCATGGCCCGGTCGATCGGGATGCGCGCACGCTGGCGCGAGGCGTCGAGGAAGGCGTAGCCGTCGAGCCGCCGGTTCTCCGCCGCACGCTCGGCGTCGAGGTCGGCATAGGGGTCGGCCTGCAGGTTCGGCGGTGGCGGCACGAGCCGCGAGGTCTGCTGCGCCGTCAGCTTCGGCAGGGCTTGGCGCTGGTCCGCGGCCACGAAGGTCCTCAGCCACACCATCCCACCGATCACGACCAACGCGGTGACCATGAGCCCAGCCATCACCCGAGCGGTGTTGCCGACGTTGACGTCGGAAACCTCGTAGCCCGGCCCGCCGGAGGACTCGTCCTTCTCGGATGACTGCCGCGGCCTGGACGCGGCGGCTGGCCCGCGCAGACCCGACAGGCCGGCGATGATCGTCGAGACGAAGCCGTAGCGTCGTTGCGTCCGGTCGGTGCTCATGCGGCGGCGCTCCGGCGGCGTCGGGGCGAAGCGAGCGGCACCAAGCGTCGGACGAGCGGACGCAGCGCGAGGCCGAGGCACCCGACGGCCACCGCGGCGAAGACATCGCTCATGCGGATCACGAAGCGGTCGCGCAGGGCGGGCGTCACGAACCAGAACATCTCGACGGCGTGGAGCACGACCGTCAGGGCCGCGAGAACCCGCGTCGTCGGGCGTCCCGGGCGGAGCGTCGCCAACGCGCCGAGCAGCACCACGGCGCCGCCGAAGCCGGCGAAGGCGCGTCCGAGCCAGCCGCCGCGAGCGAAGTACCACATCACCTCCTGCGGCAGGTTCGCAGACCACACGATCAAGAACTGCACGAAGTGCAGGAAGGCCCACAGGCTCAGCAGGACGACGAGCGGCACCAGCCGGTCCTGCCCCGGGACCGCGCGTCCGCGCCCGATCGGAGCGGGCTCCTCGGGCGCCAGCAGGATCGCCGCCGCCAGCGCGAGCCCGCTCCAGGCCGTCAGCACGAGGAGGCCTTCGAGGCTGGAGCCGAGTCGATGATCGAGCGATCCGACCAGATCGGTGACGGCGAGGGTGCCGACGACCGCGTGCAGGGCGACGCTAGAAACCGTGCGTCCGTCGGCGCGATCCTCCGCCGGCACCACGAAGCGGGCGGCGAGCCAGACCCATGCTGCGAGGTACGCGACCACGCGCAGGGCGAAGAGCGGAACCGTGAACCAGACCGCCGCCAACGGCGTTTCCGGGGCGGCGTCGGTCCAGGGATAGATCCGTCCGATGCCGACCAGAATGGGAATGCCCAGGATGGCGGCGACCGGCATCAGCGCGACGAGCCGGCGCAGGGCCTTCGACAGCTCGCCCTCGCCGTGGTCGTGCCGGCGCAAGCCGAAGCGCTCCAGCACGATGGCGATCGGAAGCGCGCCCACCGGCAGGGCGAGCAGCGCCAGCCAGGCCGCGAGGTAGGACGCCGCCGCCCCGCGCCAGCCGGCCGTCAGCACGGTGAGGACCAACGCCCCGAGGCCGAGGAGCAGCGCGCCGACGGGGTTGCGGCCCGCGGCCGCGGCGTTCCGGGCGTTCATCGCGACGCCTCCAGCTTCGCCCGGTCCTCGGGCGGCAGGGCCGCCACGGCGGCATCCTGGCTGCGCTGCAGGGCGCGGACGTAGGCGACGATCGCCCAGCGATCCGCGGAGGGGATCATCTGGCCCATCCCGTACATCGCCCGGTGCCCCTGCGAGATCGCCCGGTAGAGGTCGTCCGCCGACGCCTGGCGCAGGCGTTCCGTGGTGAGCTGACCGGCGGAGGGGAAACCGCGCGCGACGATCATCCCGCGGCCGTCGCCGGAGGCGCCGTGGCAGGGCGTGCAGAAGATGCCGTAGCGCTCCCGACCGCGCGTCAACAGGCTCTCCGTGATGGTCGCCGGCTGGGGCGCCGCCTTGGCCGGATCGTTTCGCGGCACGGTGCCCGCCACCGGTTGCCGCATCGTCATCCCTTGCGGGAAGAAGTTGTTCTTGTCCCAGGTCCTGGCGCTGGGCTGCTCGGCCATGTTGGCTTCGCCGCAAGCCGCGAGCGGTGCGAGGGCGAGCAGGGCGAGGAGCCGTCTCATCGCGGCACCCGCCTGATGTCGAGAGGGCGCCCGGCCTCCGCGGGCAGCGCCGCGAGCTTGCGCACGATGCGGTCGGCGTCGAAGCGTTCGCCCCGGGCTTCCGCGGAGAGGAAGTAGCGGTCGTCGGTCGCCCGCAGGAAGCCGGGAATGTTGAACGCCGGATGGTTCAGCCGCGGCAGGCGGTTCAGGATCAGCAAGGCGAGGTGGACGGCGATCGTCCCGCTCATCATCGCGAAGGACAGGCTCGGCACGACGAAGGATGGCCACGAGAAGCGCGGGCGCCCGCCGATCAGGAACACGTAGTCGTAGGCGGTCGCGTAGACGCACATGCCGTAGAAGGCGGCGCCGCCGGCGAGCGCGCCCAAGATCGCGTAGGCCCGGATCGAGCGGCCTGCGATGCCGAGCGTCCGGACCACGCGCGGCATCGGCACCGGGCCGTGGGCGCTGAGGTGGACGTGCGACGCGTCGAGTCCGGACAACGCGCTTACCGCCGCCGCGAGGTCGGCTTCCGAGGCGAAGGCGGCGCTGACGCCCCAAAGCGGCGCGTCCTGCGCTTCGTCGCGCTCTTCGGCGAGCGGTCGCATCTCGGACTCTCGCACGGGCTTTCGCTCGGCCGCAGCCGCGGTCGGCGTCACGGCGAGCGCCAGGCGCCGGCTTTCGGTGATCGAGACCGCCGGCAGGTAGCGCAGGAACAGCAGCAGGAGGGTGAGGAACAGCCCGACGGACCCCGCGAAGGTGGCAACGCCCCAGATCGTCTCGCTGTAGGCGAGGCGCGACGAGGGGAGGAAGTCCTGGGCCAGGGTCACCACGAGCACCATCACGTGGTCGGCGTAGGCGCCGACCGCGACGAGGAGGCCGATCGCGGCGACGGCGAGCGTCGACCGGCGCATGCGGGCCGACCAGAAGGCCTGGGCCGGGATCAGCAGGCAGGCCACGACGGTCCAGAACGCCCAGGCGTGCTCCCCCGTCATCCGCCGGACCAGCACGCCACGTTCACGCGCGTCGCCATGCAGGAACGTCGAGAAGAACTCGGTCGCGTAGCAGTAGAGGCTGGCGCATCCGAGGCACAGCATCAGCCGGGCGAGGATTTCGAGGTGGCGGTCCGAGATCAACCCGTCGAGGCGGTAGACCGAGCGTACGAGCACCACCACCGCGGCGGTGACGCCGACGCCCGAGAACACCGCGTTGACCAGGAAGGTCACCGGCAGGATCGTGTCGTGCCAACCGGGCATCACCGAGCCCGCGAGCATCACCGAAGCACCGGTCTGCAACGAGACAACCAACAGGACGCCGAGCAGCGCGATCGTACGGTAGGCCTGGACCCAGAGCTGCCAATGCGCCGCCGACCCGCGCCATCCGGATGCGACGATCCCGTAGGCCCGCGCCTTCAGCAAAGCACGCTTCCGGGAACGGCCGTGCGCCTTCTCCTGAGCCAGCGCATCCTCGACGGCGCGGTCGCGCAGCGATGCGAGATCGGGCAGCAGCCCGATGTACCAGAGGCTCACGCAGACCACGAGGTAGGACACGATGTCGATCGCGTCCCAAAGGAGCGGCGAGCGGAACTGCGGCCAGAGGGCGTAGGTATTCGGGTAGGGCAGGTTCCAGAAGAAGAACCACGGCCGCCCGAGATGGATGATCGGGTAGAGTCCGGCGGCGCAGGTGCAGAGCAGGGCGACCGTCTCGGCGACCCGGTTGACGGCGCCGCGCCACTCCGCGCCGAGCAGCAGAAGCACCGCCGAGACGAGCAGGCTTCCGCTGGCGACACCGATCCACCAATCGTAGCTCGCGATGTCCAGCGCCCAGACGACGGCGTTGTTGTTGCCCCAGATGCCGACGCCGGTGAAGAGCAGGTAGGCGAGCACGCCGCCGAACAGCCCGAGCAGGGCGAGCGCGCCGGCGAAGGCGATCCACCAGCGCCGGTTCGACGGATGCGTCAGCGGGACCTCCGCCACCGCACGGCCGATGCCGTGCAGCGTCGCGTCCTGCGCGATCAGGCCGGCACCGGAGGGTGGCTGGAGGATGGCGCCCGACATGCCGTCAGCCCTCCCTGGCCGCGGGCGCGAGGCTCGCGAGGTAGGTCGTCCGCGGGCGCGTGTTCAGGTCGCCGAGCAGGGCGTAATTGCGTCCGTCGCCCCGCGCCTTGTTAACTTGGCTTTCCGGATCGGACAGGTTCCCGAAGGTGATGGCGCGGGTCGGACAGGCGCCCTGGCAGGCGGTCTCGACGGTTCCGTCGGGGATCGGCGCGTGCGCGTCCTTGGCCGAGTCGATGCGGGCGGCGGCGATGCGCTGGACGCAGTAGGTGCACTTCTCCATCACGCCGCGGGCGCGAACCGTCACGTCCGGGTTGCGCTGCTGCTGGGCCACCGCGGGCATGTCGCCGGTGTAGTCGAGGTAGTTGAAGCGGCGGACCTTGTACGGGCAGTAGCTCTGGCACGTCCGGGTGCCGACGCAGCGGTTGTAGACCTGCAGGTTGAGGCCCTCGCTGTCGTGCAGCGTCGCCTCGACCGGGCAGCCGACCTCGCACGGCGCGTTCTCGCAATGCATGCAGGGCACCGGCTGGAAATGCGTGTCCGGCGCATCGAGATCGCCCGCGTAGTAGCGGTCGACCCGCAGCCAGCCCATCCAGCGGCCGCGCTCGACCTCCTCGCGCCCGACGACCGGGATGTTGTTCTCGGATTGGCAGGCTGTGATGCAGGCGTTGCAGCCGATGCAGGCGTCGAGGTCGATCGCCATCGCCCAGGCTGCGGTCGCGCCGCGCCCCGCAGCGGCGGGCTTGGGATAGAACGAGGCCAGTTCGTAGGCTTTGGTGTCGCCGACCGGCTCCGCGCCCTGACGCTGGACGCGGACGAGGTCCATGCCCTCCATCGTGCCGAGATCCTGCGTCGTCGCGGGCAGCCGGCGGCGGCCGGTCTTCTCCAGCGTCGCGCCCGCCAGCAGCCACGGGTCCATCGCCGGTCGCAGCGCGTTGGCGTCGTAGCCGAGGCCCCGCGAGAGGTGGTCGGGCACGTCGCGGCCGTAGCCGAGCGAGAGGCTGACCGTGTTCTCGGCTTGGCCCGGTGTGATCCAGGCCGGCCCCTCGATCGCGTGTCCGTCCGCCGCGATCCGCACGATGTCGCCGTTGGCGAGGCTGCGCCGCTCGGCGAGCTTCGGGCTGATGCCGACGACGTTCTCCCACACGATCTTGGTAAGCGGCTTCGGCAGTTCCTGCAGCCAGCCGAGGTCGGCCAGCGTCCCGTCCCAGACCGTCGGGTCCGGGCGGAACACCACCTCGATGGCATCGTCGCTTGACGGCGCCACGGTTGGCGCCGGCCCCGAGGCGGTCAACGCCATCGTTTCCGGCTTCGCGGCGCTGTCGGGCAGGAAGCCGCTGCGCAGGGCGTCCTCGAAGCGTGCCTGGAACGCGGTGTCGTCCTCCGATCCACCGCGCATCTGCCGCTTCAGCAGGTCGAGGCCGTTCGCGATCGTTCCACGATCGAGGAAGGCCAGCATCTCGTTCGCGGAGCGACCGTTGTAGAGCGGCGCGACCGTCGGCTGGACCAGGCTGACGGTGCCGTCGAGCGAGCGGGCGTCGCCCCAGGATTCGAGCGGATGCGCCAGCGGCAGGTGCCAGTCCGAATGGGCCGCGGTCTCGTCGTAGTAGAGCCCGGTGTGGATCTTGAGCGGCACGCGCTCCATCGCCTGCGCGAACCCCAGGGCGCCCGGCGCCTCGTAGACCGGGTTCACGCCGAGCACGATCAGGGTCTCGACCGAACCCTCCGCCATGGCCGTGCTGAGGTCGCGGAGCGCTCCGGCGCCGATCGCCTGGGCCGGCGCGGTGTGGCGGACCGTCGTGCCGGCATTCCCCAGCGCGCCGTTCAGCCGGTGGACGAGCGCGTGCAGCTCCGGCGACCCGCACAGGCCCGCTGTAACGATGCCGGCGCCGCGGGCTTCGTTCAGCGCCGCGAAGGCACGCTTCAGCCAGGCTTCGGAGGCGCCGTCGGCGGACGACGCCGAACCGCCCTCAGCGAGGCTCAGCAGGTCCCGCGCGAGCGCTTCCATGCGGGCTCCCGGGACCGCCACGGCGTAGTCGGCCTTGGCGCTCGTCAAGGTCGGCGTTGCCGCCGCGGCATGCAGGGTGAGGAGGTGGCCGGCCGCATAGGACGCCTTGCGCGCCTCGCTCCAGCGCCGCGACAGCCCGACCTGGCCGGGGCCGAGATCGAGGATGTCGCCGTCGAGCGCGACGATGGTCCGTGCGCTTGTAAAGTCGAGGAGCGTCTCGACCGGACGGCCGAAGGCGCGCTTGGCCCCGTCGTACAGGCTGTCGCGCGCGACGCCTGCGCTGACGTACCAGCGCATCGCCGGATAGGTCTCCCGCATCCGTGCGATCTCGGCCTGGAGCGACGGCGAGGTCACGGGACCGGTGAGGAGGGCGAGGCCTTCGCCGCCCTTGGCCTGCCAGACCGGCATCTGCGCGAGCATCGCGCCCTGGAACGCCGCCCAGGAACTCGGCCGCCCGATATGCTGGACGGCCTGCGAGCGGAACGGGTCGTAGAGGCCCAGCACCGAGGCCTGCGCCAGAATGTCGGTGCCGCCCCGACTCCAGGGATGGTCGGGGTTGCCCTCGATCTTCAGCGGCCGGCCGTTGCGGGTGGTGACGAGGATGCCGTTGGCGAACCCGTCGAACAGCGCCGACGAGGCGTAGCTCAAGGGGGCGCCGGGAACGATCCGCTCCGGCGCGTTGACGTAGGGCAGCTCGTTGTGGCGCCCGTCTCCGGAATCGCAGGCCGACAGGCCGGCGAGCGTGAAGGAGGCCGCCATCAGCTTCAGGAACCCGCGCCGCTCCGGCGCCGCGGCGAGCCGCGCGGCGGCCGGGAACTCGGCTTCGAGGTAGCTGCGGAACTCGGCGGTGTCGGCGACGGCGTCGAGGCTGCGCCAGAAGGAAGGCCCGTCGCCGGACGCGAGGCGGGCGCGGATCGCGCCGATGTCGTGGTGCCCGGTCATGTGCGGTCCGTCTCCATCAGCGATGACAGATCGCGCATTCGGTGAGGCGCTCACCTCCCTGAATGTGGTTCTTGGCGACGAGTTCCGGCCCGAGCGTCGCCTGGTTCGCGGGCGGCTTCCACGTCATGTTCCAGACCTGGTCCTGCGGGCGGACGTACTTCGCCGGGTCGCGGTGGCAATCGAGGCAGAACTGCATCTCGAAGGCGTTGGCGCGGTAGGTCATCTGCATGCTGGTGACGTCGCCGTGGCAGGTCGAGCAGCCGATCCCCTTCGTCACGTGCACGGAGTGGTTGTAGTAGACGTAGCTCGGCAGCTTGTTGAGGCGCACCCATTGCAGCGGCTCGTCGCGGGCGAAGCTGTCGCGCACCGGCTTGAGCATGTCCGACCCGGTCCAGATCTGCGAATGGCAGGTCATGCAGGTATGGGTCGGCGGGATGCCGGCGGTGGCCTGCGTCTCCACCGTGGTGTGACAGTAGCGGCAGTCGACCCCGAGCTCGCCCGAATGGTGCTTGTGGCTGAACGGCACCGGCTGGGCCGGCGCGATGCCGACGCCGGTGACGTAGTCCGATCGGACGATGCCCGCGGCGACGATCGGGATTCCGGCGAGGCACGCGACGCCGGTGAGCAGGGCGAGCCGATAGATCGCGTCGGCGCCGGGTGAGAACAGCTGCGCCATCAGCCCACGGCCCGCTGGGACCGGAACCGGTGGATGTCTTCGGTGGGTCGCGTCGCCAAGATGTCAGAACTCTGCGTTTCGATGCCCCCGAACCGCCGACGAAGCATGACCCGTTCCGCGGTGTCGATGCAATGCGACGCAGGTTCGCTCTTGCCCGATCGACGGTCGGCTCTATGGAAGAATTCCAAGCTGAACGACAGGGGGCGATTGGCCGCGTTCACCGGCTGAGCGGGTCGCGTGCGGTGGCGCGCTTTCCGCGGGCTCGAAGAGCGCCTATGCGCTCCGATGCGGCCTGCGATCAGGCGGCCGCTCGGGACAGCCGATGCGGACCCTTTCGACCACGTGAGCGGCCATGGAGCCTGATCCGATCGTCCTCGCCTGGCGTGCGGCGCGCGGGCGCCACGTCGCCGCGGTCGCGCTGGCGCTCGGCCTCGGCGGCCCGCTCTGCATCCTCGCGCTGCTCTGCCTGCGCGACCTCGTCCACACCCTCGGCCACGACGAGGCCACGGCTTTGGTGTTCCTGCGCGTCGCGATCCCCCGCGTCGCGGACGACCTCGTCCTGTTCCCGGGGTGGAGCCTGGCACCGCTCGACCTCGAGCGCGCCGCCTTCCTCGGCCTTTCGGCTTGCGCGATCGCGCTCGCAGGCCTCGGCTGGTTCGTCGCCGTCCTGTCCTTCTCGGCGCAGGGACGCGCCGTCTTCCGCCTGCGGGAGGCCGCGACCGCGGCGATCCTCGATGCGCCCCCGGGCGCCCGCGAGGAGGCGCGCGGCCTCGCCGGCCTCCTGGGGCAGACGCTCGGCCGGATCGACGGCCTGCTCGCCATCGGCATCCTCGTCCCGGCGATGGCGCTGGGCGCTATCCTCGTCGCCCTCGGCTTCGCGGCGCTCGCCGCGCCGCGCCTCGTCCCCGCCACGGCGGTGGGATTGTTCGCGGCTGCGCTGGCGCGCGAGCTGATCCTCCGCCGCTCGGCCGCGCGCGGCGCGCTCCGCCTGCGGTCGAGCGCGCTCGCCGAGCGGACGCTCGGGGACCTCGTACGGCGGATGCCGGCGGTGCGGATTCACGGCTCCGCGACCCTCGAGCGCGCCCGCATCGCCGAAAAGGCGGCGGCGACCCGCGCGGCCCTGGCCCGGGCCGAGGCGAAGCTCGCCTACGCCCGCGCGCCTTCGCTCGCCCTGGCCATCATCCTGCCGGCGTTGGCGGCCGGCGCCGCCCTGTGGCGCGGCGGCGGCGACGGCGCCCCGCCCGCCCGCGACGTCGACCCGGCCGCCCTGGTCGCGGCGGCGGGCGCGTTCGCGATCGCGGCGATCCTGATCGCCCTGTCGCTCAACCTCTGGCGGCTGCGCGAGGGCCTGAAGCCGGTCTTCGGCGAGACCGCCCGCACGATCGCGAGCCTGCAGGGCCGCCGTGGGCGAAAGGGCGGCCTCGCGGTGCCGCGCTCCGGCGACCTCGCTGCGCACGGCGTCGGCGCCTACGACGCCGCGACCGGCGAACGGCTTTCGGGCGTCGACCTCAACCTCGCGATGCCGTCCCACGTCGCGATCATCGGCGGCCGCGGAAGCGGCGCCCGGGTGCTTGCCGCGATCCTGGCGGGCCAGGTCGCGCCGACGGCGGGCAGCGTCACCTATGCCGGGCACGATCTCGGAGGGTTCGACGCCGCCGACCGCGCCCGGCGCATCGCGTTCGCGGCCGGCGAGGCGATCCTGGTCGAGGGCAGCTTGCGCGCCAACATCCTCTACGGCGCCGATCCCTCGGCAGCCCCCGACCAGCCCGCCTTCGTCGAGATCCTGCGGATCACCGGGCTCGACGCCTTCGCCTACGCCCGCGGCCTCCTCGGCCGGGTCGATCCCATTGCTGCGCCGGACTTCGCCCGCGCCCTGGTGGCCGCCCGCGCGACGATGCGGGCGGTGCTTCGGGCCGAGGGGGCCGAGCGCCTGGTCGAGCCGTTCGATCCCGCCCGCTACAACCATCAGGCGACGGTCGGCGAGAACATCCTGTTCGGCGAGCCGGTGGGCCCGACCTTCGCGCCCAAGCGCTTGGCGCGGCATCCCTACATGCGGGCGGTGCTGGAGGCGGAAGACCTCGTCCGCCCGCTCACCGAGATCGGCCTCGCCGTCGCGCGGAGCACCGTCGAGATCTTCGCCGAGCTGCCCAACGACCATCCGCTGTTCGATGCGTTCTCCCTCTTCCCGGCGGACGAGCGCGGCTACTTCGAGGATCTGGTGGTGCGCCAGCCGAGCGCGGTCGCCCTGCGTCGCGGCCCGGCGGGCCAGCGCGACCGCGAGCGGCTGATCGGTCTGGCGTTGCGCTACAGCGAAACCCGCCACCGCTTCGGCCTGATCGATCCGGCGTTCGAAGAGAGGCTCGTGGCCGCCCGCCAGTCCTTCGCGCGGATGCTGCCGTCGTATCTCGCCGCGGCTGTGGAGTTCTACGATCCGACGCGGATCAACCCGGCGGCCAGCGTCGAGGAGAACCTGCTGTTCGGCCGCGTCAGCCAGGGCGAGGCCGGCGCCGAGCCGCGGGTGCGCGCGATCGTCCGGCGGGTGCTGACCGAGGAGGGCCTGGAGGCCTCGGTCTACCGCCTCGGGCTCGAGAGCCGCGTCGAACCCGGCAGCGCCGGCACCGGCTCGGTCGCGGGCGAGGGCGCGATTCCGGTCGAGATGCGCATCGCGATCGACCTCGCCCGCTGCCTGATCCGCCAGCCCGACATCGTCGTGGTCGCGATCCTGCTCGACGAGCGCAAGCCCGCCGAGATCGCGGCGCGCATCACCCGCCTGCGCGCGGCCCGCGCCGGCCGCGGCCTCGTCGTCTGCGTCCCGGACGCCGCCGACCTCGCCGCCCTCGATCCCTTCGACGCGGTGATCGCCGTGGAGAACAGCACGGTGGTGCCGCTGCAGCCGGACGCAGCCCGCACGCTCGAGCCGGCGTGAAGCCATACGGGCGCCGTATTGGCCGCACAGGCTCGTCCCTGCGTGCCCGCCTCGTGCAGGGCCGCGTCGGCCGCGACGTCGCGCGCCCCTCCCGCCC
>NZ_VRUW01000062.1:0-29838 GCF_008039475.1 Methylobacterium sp. WL12
GCTTGCGGGTCGGCGGCAACCTCGGCGCGGCCGACGTTTCCGTCGCCTCTGGCGCGATCATCGAGGGTACCGGCACGCTCGGCGGCCTCAGCATCCGAAGTGGTGGCCGCTTGGCTCCCGGCTACGACGCGATTGGTACGCTGTCGGCTAACGGCAACGTCCTGTTCGAGGCAGCCTCGACCTACCAGGTGAAGGCGGACGCTGCCGGCCACAGCGACCGGATCGTGGCGGGTGGCATCGCGACGTTGCGCGGCGGTCTCGTCGACGTGCAGGCGCAGGCCGGCACCTACCGCGCAAACACCACCTACACAATCCTCGACGCCGCGGGCGGCGTGCAGGGGCGGTTCGCCGGCGTGACCGCGAATTTCGCCTTCCTGACGCCGTCGCTGACCTATGCGGACGATGCCGTGCAGCTCCATCTTACCCGCAACGACCTCGGCTTCGACACCGCCGGCGCGACCTTCAACGGCGTCGGCGCCGGACGACGCGCGCAATCGCTCGGCGCCGGAAACGCCGTCTACGACGCGGTTGGCCCACTCTCCACCGCCCAGGCCCGGCAGGCCTTCGACGCGCTTTCGGGCGAGGTCCACGCCAGCGCGGTTACAGCCCTCGTCGAGGCCGGCGGATTGGTGCGCGAGGCGATCCTCGACAGGATGCGCTGGGCAGACGGCGCCGGGCTCACCTGCACGCCGGCCGGCTCCGGCCTGCCGGCCGAGCGCGCGCCGGTCGCCAGGGTGCCGCTCAACTCCGTACCCGAATGCGGCACCGGCCTCGGACCCGGCAGCCTCGACCAGCGGGTCGTCGGCCTTTGGGGCCAGGGTTTCGGCAGCTTCGGCCGCACTGCCTCGGACGGCAACGCGGCCGCCCTCGGGCGCAACACCGCGGGCCTCGTTGTCGGCGGCGACGTGGCGGCGAGCGACATGATCCGCGTCGGCGCAGCAGCCGGCTACACCGACACCGCGCTCGACGTGCCGCTGCGACTGTCGCGCGGCAACGTCCAGACCGGGTTCGGGTCGGTCTATGCCGGGATCGGGCTGGGCGCGTTCGACCTGAGGATCGGTGGCCTCTACGGCGTCAGCGACACCGAGACCCGGCGCGACGTCGCCTTCGCCGGCTTCCGCGACAACACTCACGCCGCCTACGGCGGCAGCGTCGCGCAGGCGTTCGGCGAAGTCGGCTACCGCATGGATCTCGCCGGCCTGACGCTGGAGCCCTTCGCCGGCGGCGCAATGATCCGCGTCGGCCAGGACGCCTTCTCGGAATTGGGCGGCGTGGCGGCACTGGCCGGCGCGGCGCGCGACACCACCGTGACGACCGCCACGGCGGGCATACGGGCGGAGGCGCGGATCGACGGCTTCGTCGGCGGCTTGCCGATCCTGCTGCGCGGGCTCGTCGGCTATCGCGGCGCCTTCGGCGATGTGACGCCAACCGCACTTCTGGCCTTCAACACCGGTGGCGTCTCGGCCCTGACCCGCGGTGCGCCGGTCGATCGCAGCGCGGTGGTGATGGAGGCCGGTCTCAGCTGGGTCGTTCTGCCTACCATGACCGTCGGGCTATCCTATGCCGGGCAAGTCGGCAGCCGTGCGCAGGACCACGGGGCGAAGGGCAACGTCACCTACCGCTTCTGATGCCGCCACCATGCGGCAGAGGGGTTCTGTGCGATGGGCTGGCACGATCAGCAGACCTTGGCGCGATGCCGGCACCGATCTCGCCCGGATCATGGATCAGTCGGGGCACTGCGATCCAAGGACCGTTATCGATCTAATCCACAGTGCGAACGTGTTCCAGGGGCACTCGGGGAGCTGATTTTGTAGTTTGCGCCTATCAAACGAAGTTCATACAAATTGGCTGCCGATTTTGACCGTAGTGTTGCATCGTGGTTATCGCCTATTTGATGACAACCGTTCAAGTCCCTGATTTAGAGGGGACTACCATGTACCGAAACATCACTGCCGTTCTTATCGCCTCGTTCAGTTTGGCCGCCTGCCAAACTGCTACGCCGGGCCCGCAGCAGACAGCTGTGTTCCAAGAGGACATCGCACGCCTTCGCGCCGATCGTGACGCAAGGCGCATCTCGTATACGGAGTGGGCAGAGCGCACGGGGGCTGCGGTACGGGCAACCGTGACGCTCAGCCCCGATCAGGAAGCCGCGATCACCTACCGGACGCAACTGGCCCGACGCGTGGATGCCGGTGCGATGACGCCGCGCCAGTTCGAACGCGAGAGCGCTCGTACCCTGGAGCGCGTGAGGGCGAGCAAGCAGGGCGCCTGAGGTCGAACAGACCCTGCACGGGGCGTCATCGTTCAGTTCTGGGCGTCGCTTGATACCGTCTGCAGGCTGGCAGCAGCCTTGACGATGGAGAGCACGCTGCGGCGCGTCACCTTGTCGGAGATGGTGGCGAAGGTCTGGACCAGTTCCATCACATCCGGGTCCTGAAGCAGGTTCTGGATCGATTCCTTGCCATCGGCATTCTCAGCCGGATCGTCAAAGAAGGTCGAGACCGGCACGCCGAGGAAGTCGGCGATTGCCTGGAGGCGGGCGGCGCCGACGCGGTTGCGGCCCTTCTCGTACTTCTGGACCTGCTGGAACGTGACCCCGAGGGCCTGAGCGAGAGCGGTCTGGCTCAGTCGTTGGGCTGTCCGATACGCCGCGATACGGCTGCCGATCGAGCGGTCGCCATCGGTGGTGAGCTTCGGCGCATGGGTGAGGGTCATCTCGGCAGTTGCTTTCAGGTGGGAGGAAGCCGAGCCGGCGTCGCTGCCATCCCGAACACAACCTAATACGCATTGCGTGCGATTGAGTTTCAAGGATCAGATCAATCCTGGGTTGCAAAAACGGCATAGCTCAGTCGTTATGTCACCCCCCCCTACACAAGGGGACTGGGCGTCGGTCACGTTGGCTCGCATCATGGAGCGCATAGCAGGGGAAGCCCTCGAACCGTCTTCGCGGAGTTCCAGCGAGAACTTATTTATTTTATTGTTTGCGAGAGGAAATGTATTGCACAAATTCGATGCAAGCAACTCTATCTTTAAAAAGAATAACACCTTGAAACGCATCTAAAATTTCAGATGCTTGGTTCAGGCTTTGCATCCGATCTGCGTTGTCGAGCAAGCGACTCACATCCATATTAAGCGCCTCAGCGATACGTTGGAGTAGGTGCGCTGATCGAAAACGAGTCACGCTCATATCATTCGCTCTAGTTCAACCAGCGGCGCATCAGGGACGATGATACATCTACCGTCGACAGGGATCGTGTAGAAATACGAACGATACCTAATTTAGATACATACTTTGGCCAAGCTGATCCTTTGCGATGCGGCGACCCACATGCGTCAGGCTTTTTGAGAGTAACTTTTCGAGTATCTCGTCTTGAATACCTTTTGCTATTTTGTGGGCTGCCATTAGATTATCCGCCGCCTCAAAAAGCATTTCATTCTCATTTGGGCTGCCTTGTGCCTCGGAATGCTGTCGCGCGATAAATTTACGGATGTTGAAAAGTATTGTTGCCTGTCGACCTAAAGCCTGTAGGCCGGCAATTTGCGTTTTTGTAAGTCCTTCGACGTGCGGCTTCGTATCGAGAACGCATAGGGTGCCGACCCCGTAGCTCGCATCCAAACGTAACGGTACACCGGCATAGAAACGGAGGGAGGTATCTCCGGTTACGAGCACATTATCACGGGTCCGTAAATCGCTTGTCAGGTCATTGATGACAAGTGCGTCAGGTTCGGCGAGTGCATACGCGCAGACGGAAAGCTCAATCGGGGTCTCATCGACTTCGCTGCCGATCCGCGACTTGAACCACTGCCGATCAGCCGCCACCAGAGTGATGTTCGCAACTGGAGTGTCGCAGATGATGCGCGCAAGTTCGGCAAGGTCGTCGTACGACTGCTCCGGTGTCGTATCCAATATGTTGAGGCTTCGAAGATCGTTCAGGCGGTCGGGATCTAAGATAACTGACCAGGGAGTTCTGCCCACTTGATCCACTCCTTGACCGCGCGAAGCGCCACGTCGGGATGTCACAACCTAAGAACGAACTCAATGATGATAACTACTAAAGGTTGCGTTTGGGGGAGGTTCAAGATTCGTTTCGGTTAATTGCCCAAAGCTTTGGGAGCCCAATCGCATAGCGGGCCGCCGGCCAAGGATGGAGTGAGGTTAGGATGCGGCCTCGGCGTTCTCGACCGCGGTCCTGCCGGCGACGCGATCCGCCTTCCTTTCGGGACCCCTCCTTGTCGCGAGGCGACCGCCGCCCTGCCGCTCGGCCGCACTCAGGGACAGGCACGGCCTCGGACGGCCGCCCCCCCGTCGTCGCCGGTGCGCGCCCCCCCCGGAGAACAAGGCGCCCGTAAACGAGCCGAAAAGCTTCGGCGTGCCGGGAAAAAAGGTGGCGATGAGCGCCCCGGCGAGCAACGGCACCACCATCATGCCGCCGGGCACGGCCTCGATCGCCCGCTTGATCGGGATCTGCATCTCGGGCTCCTCCCTGCGCAATTTGCGCAGTTTGTCTATAAAGTCCTTCAAATCGCGCGGCCCCAATCGTTCGACTGTCACGACTGAGACACCGCCGACATCGTCGAACGTCCGTCCTTGGCATGACCTAGCCGGTGAAGCTGTGAGACGATGTTTTCTTCAGAGGGGCTGCCTAATGGTTGGGATTGGCGCGGGTATGCCAATCACCAATTGCCAGACGCATGTCCGCTTCTTTGATCGCGCATCTCAAAAGCGGACCGGCAGAAAGCCACCCAAACCGGCCGTCAGCGTCTGCCGTGTCGACACCCTGGAAGCGGCCTCTCCGAGGGCGCACACAGCTGCGGGCTGTCACGGTACGACTCATTGCGCAACCTGCTTTTGCGAACAAAGACCGGTCTCTCTGTTCAATTTCGTATACTATGAGCCTGCGCCGTAAATCGTGTAGTACGATACAATAGAAGCATTTTTAGAAGGTGGGCGGGGAACAAGCGCTCACCACTTCGCAGGCGGATGGGCCAACGCAGCGGAAACGGTGCGGGCGGCGGCTCTCGAACGAATAAGCGTCTCCTGGACCGAGGATGCGACGTTCGGCGTCAACCGTCACCTCTAGGCGCCCCGACAGGACGATGCCGCCCTCCTCACCCTCGTGGACCAAGGGCACCCGGCCGGTATCAGCGCCAGGGTCGTAGCGCTCCTTCAGCAGTTGCAGGCTGCGCCCAAAGAGGTTGTCGCCGACCTGCCGAAAAGAGATCGGCCCCTTACCAATCTCGGTCAGTTCGTCGGCCCGGTAGAACGCCTTGCGCGGGCGCTCCGCCTCCACGGCGAAGAACTCGGACAGTCCAATAGGAATGCCGTCGAGGATGCGCTTGAGGCCGCCGACTGAGGCTTCACGCCGTTCGATTCGATGAGCGAGATCGTGGAGTTCGGCACGCCAGTGCGCTTGGCGAGCGCCCGCTGCGAGAGCCCATGGCTTGTGCGGACGGTGCGCAGGCGCGCGCCGAGATCGATGCTCATTAAGAACCTCGCGGTCGTCCCTCGGGCGGATCACCCTGTTAGGGATGTTCAGGATTCACGAACATTGCCTCCGCCGACCCTATCTTTTCAAGGACATCGTGGGGAAAGAAAAGGACTTGTTCGTTTTGCGCAATCGGCGCCTCCTCCGGGTCCATAGACGTCCCCACGGGAGGATCGCCATGGATCACCATCACGCCGCCAACGCTCCCGGGCTCGACGCCTACTGGATGCCGTTCACGGCCAACCGGCAGTTCAAGGCGGCCCCCCGCCTTCTCGCCTCGGCCAAGGGCATGCACTACACCACCACCGGTGGGCGCAGCGTCCTCGACGGCACCGCCGGCCTCTGGTGCGTGAATGCCGGGCACGGGCGTCAGGGCATCGCTTCGGCGGTCGAGCGCCAGCTCACCACCCTCGACTTCGCCCCCTCGTTCCAGATGGGCCATCCGGCGGCTTTCGACTTCGCCGAGCGCCTCGCTGCCATCGCGCCGGGCGGCCCGGAGGCTGGACTCGACCGGGTGTTCTTCACCGGCTCCGGTTCCGAATCGGTGGACACCGCCTTGAAGATCGCGCTCGCTTACCAGCGCGCTATCGGCCAAGGCACGCGCACGAAGCTGATCGGACGCGAGCGCGGCTATCACGGCGTCGGCTTCGGCGGCATCTCGGTGGGCGGCCTCGTTAACAACCGTCGCGTCTTCCCGCTGCTGCCGGGCGTCGATCACCTGCGCCACACCCATGACCCCGCGCGCAACGCCTTCTCGAAGAGCCTGCCCGCGCACGGGGCGGAACTCGCCGACGACCTCGAGCGCTTGGTCGCCCTGCACGGGGCCGAGACCATCGCGGCCTGCATCGTCGAGCCGGTGGCCGGCTCCACCGGCGTGCTGCTGCCGCCGGCGGGCTATCTGGAGCGCCTGCGGGATATCTGCGACCGCCACGGTATCCTGCTGATCTTCGACGAGGTGATCTCCGGCTTCGGGCGTCTCGGCACGCCCTTCGCCACGGATTACTTCGGCGTGGTCCCAGACCTCGTCACCGCCGCCAAGGGGCTCACCAACGGCGCGCTGCCCATGGGCGCGGTGTTCTGCAAGCGATCCGTCCACGACGCCCTCATGCACGGCCCCGACGCCGTGATCGAGTTGTTCCACGGCTACACCTATTCGGGTCACCCGGTGGCCTGCGCGGCGGGCCTCGCCACTCTCGACATCTACGCGGCCGAGGGGCTGCTCACCCGCGGGGCGGAGCTGGCCGAGGACTGGGCCGGCGCCATGCACGACCTGCGCGGCACGAAACACGTCATCGACATCCGCACCATCGGCCTCGTAGCCGGCATTGAGCTGGCGCCGCGAGTGGGTGCGCCCGGCTCACGGGCCTACGACGTCTTCGTCGACTGTTTCGAGCGCGGCCTGCTCATCCGGGTGACTGCCGACGTTATCGCCCTGTCGCCTCCGCTCATCATCGAGCACGGCCAGATCGATACCATGGCGTCAATGCTGGGCGACGCTATCGCCCGAGCCGCCTGACCTCTCACCCGTCAGGATTCTTGATACCTACCACGATGTCCCAACTTCATTGGTAACCAGCTTCTCGCGAGCACTTTTTTACCGGCTTAATCGACAACAGGTCCCAGCCTCGGTCGTAGGCTTAAAAGGTCCTTGCGGAACTTGGCATCGAGCCGCTGCATGAAGTGCTCGGCGCAGCACATATGGTCGTGCATCTCACGGCGAACAGCCTCGGCGTCCTCGGCGCGGAAGGCCGTCACAAGGGCGCGATGGCTGGCGAGGTTATGGTCTCCGAACGCCTCGTGCTCGGTGAGGCTGTCGCTGCGGAACTCCACCAGGTCACGAAGCAGGCTGTTTAGGAACCGGCACATGAAGGCGAGGAGCGGATTGTCGCTGGCGTCGCACAGAATATCGTGGAAATCGACCTCGACCACCCGGCCGAGGCCACGCCCATCGCCGGCATTGGCAGCCTCACCGGCTGCGATGTTCTCCTCAAGGCGACGGAACTCCGTCTCGCCGAGGCGGCCGACTACGCTGACGCCGAGCGTCACCTCCAGGCTGCGTCGCAGAGCATAGACCTGGGCGAAGTCGAGTTCCTGGAAGTGCAGGAACCGGCGCAGCTGCTGCGCGGCGGCATCCACAGAGATGGGGCGGATCTCCGGGCCACCGTTGGGGCCGGACTGCATCGTCACCAACCCCTGGACCTCCAGTGCCTTCAGGGCCTCGCGGATCGTGCCCTTGGCGCAGCCGTAATGCTGCATCAGGGCGCGCTCGTTCGGCAGACGGTCGCCGGGCGCCAGACGCTCGCGGGCGATCCGGTTGCAGAGATCCTCCGCGATCTGGTCCGACAGCTTGATCCGCCGCATCGGCGTAGGCGGGCCTTCCACCGCCGACCTGCTCATCGGTTGGACCAGCTCATCGCGGCGTCCAGGCCACGTCGGCATCGAGGGGGAAGATCGGGCGGGCGAGTTTGGCGAACGGGAACAGCCCGTAATCGGAGCTGGTGACGCCCCGGCTCGCACATTCCACCACCGCCCGGGCGATGGGCTCAAAGACCGGCCGGCAATACATCCGCGACTTCAGGATCAGCACCCGGGTTGCTGCCGGGTCAAGGCCGGAGGCGGTAAAGACGCCGAGGTCCCAGGGCTCGTGTGGCTCTTCCGTGACGAGGACGCGGGCCGCACCTGTATCTAGTACCGCCGCCCGCCCCATGCGGCAGCGCTGGCCGGTATAGGTTGGGCCGGTGATGACATACTCGCCGTCGCCCAGGGCCGTCACCGTCCCGGCGAGGTGGAGGGGGGGCTGGCGTTCGAAGCCCGGTAAGGCCACGCGGTTCCCGAGGCCTAGTTCGATCCGGGCGCCGACGCCCGCCGCGTGCATGGTCGCGACGGCCTCCGGATCGCAGATTGGGCCGGCGAGGATGCCGTCCATCCCGGCTGCTAGGGCAGCGGCGAGGACGTCCATTACGTCGCAAGTGCCGCCCGACATGCAGTTGTCGCCGTGGTCGAGGAGGAGCACCGGTCCGTCGCCCGGCCCTGACAGCGCGGCCTTTGCCGCCGCGATGGACTCGGGCAGCGGCACCTCCACGTAAACGAAGTCCTCGCGGGCGCCCCAGAGCTCGGCCGCGAGGTCGCGGGCCGCCGCATCAGCGGCCCCTTGCGTCTCCGCCGTGACCGTGACGGAGACGCCGGCCTCGGAGAGGTCGGCCAGGCAGAAGCCGCCGAAGATCGTCGCGGCGAGGACGCCCGGGCGGGACTCCGCCGCCCGGGCGGCGGCGACAGCCGAATACATCGGGCCGGGCACGCGAGTGTCCATGCGTAGGGTGTGGGCGAGCATCGGCGGATGGACCCAGGCCCGGCGCGGCGCCAAGCCCCCATCGAGCATGCGCCCGACGATGCTGGCGACGAGCTCGCCCGTTTCGGCCATGTCCACGTGCGGATAGGTCTTGAAGCCGGCAATCGCGTCGCAGTTCGCTACCATGCGGTCGGTGATGTTGCCGTGGAGGTCGAGGGCGACGCCCAGGGGTACGCCGGGCGCCAGGGCGCGGATGCGGGCTAGAAGCTCGCCCTCGCCGTCGTCATGGTTCTCCGTCACCATCGCCCCGTGCAGATCTAGGAGGATGGCGTCGCAGCCTTGCCGAATTGCGTTGAGGATCGCCGCGCTAAGCGCCTCGAAGGCTGCGTCTGCCACCGGGCCGCTCGGGTTGGCATGGGCCAAGACCGGCACCGCAACGGTGGCGCCGCGCACTTCTGCGAAGCGTATGAAGGCGCCGAGCGCCGTGGGGCTGTCACGCCCCGCCATAAGGGCCGCCTCACCCCAGAGCGGGTTGAAGGCGGCCAGCGGGGTCGCCAGGGGCGAGAAGGTGTTGGTTTCGTGGTTCACCCGGGCGGTGACGATACGCATGCGCTTCGAAGCCTTGCTGGGGTTCGGGATCAAGCTGCGGGGGACTGGCGGGCGTCGTAGTCGAGCATCGTGTCGCGCAGGACCTGCGCGCCGACGGCGCATTCGGACGGAGCGGTGGATTCGGCCAGGTTGTGGCTGAGGCCACCGGCGCTCGGCACGAACACCATGGTGGTGGGCACCAGGCCAGCGACGTGGGCGGCATCGTGCCCCGCCCCCGAGACCATGTCGCGGGTGGCGTGGCTGCCCTTCTCGGCTGCGCGCCGAACTGAGGCGATGCAGCCGGGATCAAAGGCCACGGGGGCGGTTCGCGCAATGGACTTCAGGCGGGTCTCGAGTCCGAGCTTGGCGCCGATGCGCGCCACGGCCGCTTCCAGGGCCGCCTCCATGGTGTCGAGCACCGCGTCCTGCGGGTGGCGCAGGTCCACTGTGAGGAAGACGTGGCCCGGGATGACGTTGTTGGAGTTCGGCGTCACCGTAAGGTGGCCGATGGTGCCGACCGCGTCGGGGGCGTGCGCCCGGGCGGTGGCATCCACAGCCTCTACTAGGCGGGCGGCGCCGATCAGGGCGTTGCGCCGCAACGGCATGGGGGTCGAGCCTGTATGGGCGGACTGGCCCTCCAGGGTAACCTCGTACCAGCGCATGCCTTGCACGCCCTGCACCACACCGATGGTGGCACCTTCCGCTTCCAGGATCGGTCCCTGCTCGATGTGCAGCTCGAACATCGCCCCGCACGGCACCGAGCCGGGCGCTGCGGCGCCGCGATAGCCGATGGCGTCGAGGGCCGCGCCGAAGCGGGTGCCGGCGCTGTCCTGGCGTGCCTCGGCCCAGTCGACGGCATAGATGCCCGCATAGACGCCGGAGCCCAGCATGGCGGGAGCGAAGCGTGCGCCTTCCTCGTTGGTCCAGTTCACCAGCAGGAGTGGCGCCTCGGTGACGTAGCCGGCCCCGTCGAGTGTGCGCAGTACTTCGAGCCCGGCCAGCACGCCGAGCACCCCGTCGAACTTTCCGCCAGTGGGCTGAGTATCAAGGTGGCTCCCCAGCGCGATCGGCTTCAGGTCCGGATTCCGGCCAGGGCGCAGCGCGAACATGTTGCCGACCGCATCCACCGTGAGGGTACAGCCCAAGGCCTCGACCTGGGTCCGCAGCCAGTCGCGCACCCGGCGGTCCTCATCGCTCAGCGTCAGGCGGGCGATGCCCCCGTCCGGAGTGGCGCCGATGGCAGCGGTCTCGGTCAGGCTGTCCCAGAGGCGCTCGGCGTTGATGGTGAGATTCGACATCGGTACCCCGGACTCCGTTCGGCTCACGCCGCCTTCACGCCAAGGAAGCGGTCGCGCGCCGCCTCGTCGGCGACGAAGTCGGCATTGCCGGCCGCGTAGGCGACGCGGCCGAGTTCGAGGATGTAGTGACGGTCGGCGAGGCTCGTGCAGACCGCGAGGTTCTGCTCCACCAGCAGGATCGGGACCCCGGCGTCGCGTATGACCCGGATTTGGGCGACGATCTCTTCGACGATGACGGGCGCGAGACCCTCCACCGGTTCGTCGAGCATAAGGAGCTTAGGCCCGGTGAGGAGGGCGCGGGCAATCGACAGCATCTGCTGCTCGCCTCCCGAGAGCTGCGCGCCCCCGTTGCGGCGGCGTTCCTCCAGGCGCGGGAACATCGTGAAGATCTCCCGCATGCCCCAGGGCGACCCCTTGCGCACGGCGATGGCTAGATTCTCCTCGACGCTGAGGAGGCTGAAGATACCGCGATCCTCCGGCACGAGGGTAAGGCCGGCCCGAGCGATGCGGTGAGCGGGCCAGCCCGCTACGTCGTTGCCGCGGAATCGCACCCGGCCGCCGCGCGGCGGGAGGAGGCCGCTGATTGCTTTCAGCGTCGATGTCTTGCCAGCCCCGTTGCGCCCGAGCAGGCAGACGATTTCGCCGTCGCGAACCTCCAGACTGACGCCCTGGAGGATGTGGCTTTTGCCGTAGAAGCCCTGGACCCCGTCCAGGCTGAGGGCGACCGGGCCGCTCACGAGGCGTGCGCCTCGGCGGGCGTCAGGTCGCCGGTGATCATGTTGCCGAGATAGGCCCGGCGCACCTCCGGGTCGTCGCGGACTCGGGCCGGCGACCCCTCCACGAGCACGCGGCCGGCACGCATCACCGTCACGGTATCGGAGATGTTCATGACGATGCCCATGTTGTGCTCGATGAACAGGACGGTGTGGTCGCGCCCGAGGTCGCGGATCAGCGCCGTCATCGCGCCTATGTCGTCGATGCCCATGCCGGAGGTCGGCTCGTCGAGGAGGATGACCTTCGGGGCCGCCGCCATGGCCATTCCGACTTCGAGGCGCCGCTGCTGGCCGTGCGAGAGTTCGCCGGCAGCGCGTAGGGCTACCCAGGTAAGGTCGAGGCGTTCCAGCATCTCCTCTGCCATGGCCAGCGCCGGTCGGTTCGCCTCGGCTCGGCGCCATGGGGCCAGTGCCTGCCAGGGCGTCTTGCCCTGCGCGGCCAGCCGTAAGTTTTCACGAACACTGAGCGTCGGGAAGAGGCTGGTGACCTGGAAGGAGCGGGCGAGGCCGAGGCGCACGCGCTCGTGGTCGGCGGTGCGGGTGATGTCCCGGCCGGCGAGGGTGATGCGCCCGGCCGAGGGCGTGATCCGCCCGGTCAGCGCGTGGAACAGGGTGGTTTTGCCAGCGCCGTTCGGGCCGATGATCGAGTGGACGCTGTTCTCGGCGATGCGCAGAGTTACGTCCTGCAGGGCGACGAAGCTGCCGTAGCGGACGCCAAGTTCGTCGGTGGCGAGGATCGGCGCACTCATCGAGCGACCTCCGGTGCGCGGCCAGTCTCGACCGCGGGAACAACCGCCGCCACAGGAGCAACTTCGAGGTTCGCTACCACCGGCCGGTCGGGCGTGGGGTCGTCGGGCGGCGGCGCCCGGGTCACGAGGGCGACGGCGCGCTCGATTAGGCCCCAGAGGCCCCGTTGCAGGAACAGCGTGATGATGATGAGGAGGAGCCCGAGAAGCAGGAGCCAGCGCGGCCATATCGCCGACAAGGCGTCCGCGGCGAGCAGGTAGGCGCCGGCCCCGAGGAGCGAGGCGAATAGGTTCGCGCTGCCGCCGATGATCGTCATGATCAGCAGGGTCTCGCTGGTGTGATAGTCGATGTTCGAGAGGGGCGCGACGCCGATCAGCATGGCGTGGAGCGCACCCGCGAAGGCGGTGACCGCGCCGGAGATCGCGAAGGCCGCGACCTTGAAGGCGCGCACCGGGTAGCCAATCGCCCCGGCCCGGCCCTCGTTGTCGCGGATGGCCAGCAGGGTGCGCCCGAAGGTCGAGAGTGCGACCCGCTGCAGGGCGGCGAAAAGCGCGAGAAAGAGCACGGCCACGAAGGTGTAGTAGGTCCATGTATCGGCCAGCACCGTGCTGGCGAAGCGCGGGCGCGGGATGTCGAGCAGGCCATTGTCGCCGCCGGTGACGCCGCTGAAGGTGTAGGCCAGGAAGTAGAACATCTGCGAGAAGGCCAGCGTCAGCATCACGAAGTAGACGCCCTGGCGCCGGATCGAGACCCAGCCCACGGCGGCCGCCACCAGAGCTCCCAGGACCAGCGCCAGCAGAAGCATGACAGGGGCCGGCAGACCGGCCCGGACAAGGCCTAGCCCGGCGACATAGCTGCCGAGGCCGAAGAAGATGCCCTGGCCGAAAGACAGGAGGCCGGTATAGCCCAGCAGCAGGTTGCAGGCAGCTACCGCCAATCCGTAGATCAGGATCTCGCTGGCAAGCGTACCGGAACGCATAGCGAGAGGCAGGATCAGCACGGCGGCGACCGCGAGGCCGAACTGCACCAGGGGTCGGTCGAGGAAAGAAATCATCGCCTCTTCCCCTTAGGCTCGGCCGAACAGACCGCGCGGCATCGCCATGATGATGCCGGCCATGCCGAGATAGATGACCAAGCGTGCGCCCTCGGGCCACAGGGTGGCCATTAGGCTCTGGGCGACGCCGACGAGGATGCCGGCCGCGAGCGCCCCGACGTAGCTGCCCATGCCGCCGATCACCACCACGACGAAGGCGATGCCGAGGGCTTCGACTCCCATGAAGGGCTCGACGCCGCGGATGGGGGCGGCGAGCGCTCCGGCCAGGCCAGCCAGCCCGGCGCCGAGCGCGAAGACGGCAGTGTTGATGCGCAGGGTATTGTAGCCGAGCAGCGCCATGTTCGACGGAGATTCCGACCCGGCCCGTACGATGGCGCCAAGGCGCGTCCGATCGAGGAGCCACCATAGGCCAGCTGCCAGGATCGCCGTGAAGCCGATCACGAAGAGGCGATACTCTGGGTAGACGAAGTCACCGAGGATCATCACTCCGCTGAGCGAATCCGGTGGGGGAACGTTCCCGCCGATGGGCCCCCAGATGATGATGACCAGCTCTTGCACCACAAGGGCGAGCCCGACGGTGACGAGGATGTGGAAGGTGTGGGGCAGTTTGTAGACGCGACGCAGGAGCAGCCGCTCGGTGAGGCCCGCCAGGACAGCAACGACGAGAGCGGCGAGTGGCATTGCTACCCAGAAGCTCAGCCCACGTTCGACGCCTTCGTAGGCGAGGTAGGCGCCGAGAAGGTAGAACGCCCCATGGGCGAAGTTCACGAATTGCAGAAGTCCGAAGATGATGCTCAGGCCCACCGCCAGGAGGAAGTAGAGCATCCCGAGCCCAAGGCCGTTCAGGATCTGGAACAGGTAGGTCACGAGGTTTCCCGTTCAGCCAAGGTGTCGTTCGCTTCGCAAGACGCGGCTTCCTCTCCCGTCGCCAGCAAAGGGTGGCCCGCGTCGGAGGGTCGATTCTAGGCCACGCGCTATCCGGAGAGGTCGCACTAACCCGCATTGCACGTGGGCCACTCTCACCGCGAAGGCAGGCGTGATTGACGTTCAGCCGTTACGTCATCTTGCAGCCGGCGGCCTCAGGCGAGAGGAACGACTTGCCGGACTGGATGACCTCGGCGAAATCGTCCTTGTCCTTCATGGAAGACTTCGCCTTGCCCTTGAGCAGGTAGTAATCCTTGATGACCTGATGGTCGGCGGCGCGGATCTCCTCCTCGCCGGTGAGGCCAGAGTAGTGCATCCCTTCGAGCGCCTTGATCACGGCGGGCCCGTCGGCGCTGCCGGCCTTCGTGGCCGCATCGAGGAGCAGCTTGGTGATCTGGTACGAGCCGGCGAAGGAGTAGTTTGGCGTCATCTTGGTGGTCTCGCGGACCTTGGCCACCAAGGCCTTGTTCAGGGGCGAGTCGATGCCATGCCAGTACTGCGCGCCAAAGTAGACGCCCTCGCAGAGGTCGGCGCCCAGGGCTTCGAACTGTTCCAGGCCCGAAGCCCAGGCGAGCACAATCGTCATGCGCTTCTTCAGGCCGAAGCTGACGGCCTGGCGCAGTGCATCCGAGGACTGCGAGCCGAAGTTGAGGAGCAGCAATACATCGGGCTTGGCCGCGATGGCGTTGGTAAGATAGCCACTGAACTCCTTCTCGGCCAGCGAGTGGTAGCTGTTGCCGACGTGCTCGATCCCCTTCTCTTGGAAGACCGCTTTGGCAGCGCTGAGGAGGCCTTCGCCGAACACGTATTGCGGGGTGATCGTGTACCATCGCTTGGCCTGTGGCATCTGCGCGATGAGTGGCCGCACGGTCTGCGCGATGGCGCCGAAGGTCGGCACCGTCCAGCGGAAAGTGCCGCGATTGCAGTCCGATCCGGTAATCTCGTCAGCGCCGGCCGTGGTGATGAAGACGCCGTCGGACTTCGATGCCTCTTTGCCCATCACTAAGGCCTCGGAGGAGAGGATGCCGCCGGCGAAGAGGCGCGTACCCTGCGCCATCGCCTCCTGCATTTTGCGGGCGGCCGGGGCCGGCTTGCCCTCGGTGTCGATGTCCGCAATCGCGACTGGGCGACCGAGGAACTTGCCGGCCTCCTGCGCGGCGAAGGCGGCGCCGAGCGAGGCGTACTTGCCATTGGCTGCGAAGGCGCCGGAAATTGGCAACGGCGCACCGATGACGAGAGGCCCGTCTGCGGCCCTGGCCCCGCGCAGGACCCCGTACATTGGGAGGCCGGACGCCCCCAGGGCGGCCACGAGCGAGGTTTTCAGGAATTGACGACGATCATGCATTCCATCGCTCTCCACTGGGCGTACGAGCGTACTATCCGAACTATACGCATAGAATGATAATCGGATGTGGTCGTCAAGGGACCCGGAGTTGCTGCGATGCATGACGAAATGTTGCGTTGCGGCGGGCCGAATGGGAAGCAAATGTCCGAATTTTAGGCAAATACCCTCAGGAGCAGCGTAACTAGGCGGCGCTCTGTGCCTTGACCAGGACGGACAGGCCGGTCGCGCGGGTCAGGCGACGGCGCTCGGCCCCAGACAGGGTTGCATCCAGTAAGAGCTCACCCAGCGGAAGAAACGAGGATCGCACGAAAGTGGCTTCGGCGCGTCACCGGACGACCCTTCCTCTGCATCAAGAAGGGCGCAGTATTCTTCCGTTGCGGTGGTGGGTTTCTTCAGGTCGAAGTCGGCAGCCGGACGCTGATCAATGACTGGCTCACCTACCAACGCGACTTCACCACACGATACAAGGTCGTGGTCGTGCAGCCGGGATACTGGAGGTCGCAAGCCAATGAGAACCACCTCCCGATTCTGGGAGCGGTGAGCGGCGACCTCATGACGACCTATCGAATTGGGTTCGAGTTCTGGGCCGACGAATGATCTGCCGAAGGCAACGGACGCGGACTGCTTAGCTGACGTCAGTGCAAGCGACGGTAGATGCCGGCGAATTCCACCAGATGCGACGGCAAACGCAGGCCTGCCAAGCGTTCTGTATTGCAGTGCAACATAAGTCGGGCGCGGCCGTTGGACTGACGCTACCCTCGCATCGCCGAGTGAGGGACGGCATCGGACCAGACGCCCGCCGGGCGAGGTCGCGGCGCTGCCTCCTCGAAGGTCATCCCGATGCGTTTCGCGCCAACCCTCGCGACAATGGTCCTCACCCTTGCGCCGTTACCGGCGCTCGCCTCCTCCTGCGCCGAGCAGATTGGCACCATCGAACGCCGCCTCGACAGCGCCGGGGCCGTTCAGGTCACCGGCCTGCAGGATGGCCATAGCCTCCGGACAGGCTCGCCCCGGGGCAACACCATCGCCCGCCTCGACGCCCCGAGCGACCCCGACACCGTCTCTACGGCCGACCACGTGGCCCAGGCACGCGTCCTCATCGTCCGGGCGACCGGCGAGGATCGGCGCGGCGACAAGCGCGGCTGCGAGAACACCATGACAGAGGCCAAGGGTATGATCGGCGCCCTGCCCTAGTCTCCAACCGCCGGTTCGGGACGACCCGGACCGGCATCCCACCCTTACGGGAATGCCAGTCATGATCGGACCTGCCGAGATCGAGGACATGCGGCTCGACCTGGCCGACGCACAGCGGGCGAGGCCCCGCGACGACGTCGACCCGGATGCTACCCGCCGCTGGGGGACTGTGGCGTCGCCGCCGCCGACCGACGTTGAACACCCCTTCGCCGTCATCGACAGACATCCCACCGTCCCAAGTTCGTAGCGTTTGACTTTACGTGTCACTCGCTACCCAGCGACTTGCACTGGGTTCAGCCAATGGTGCGTGCATCGGTGCTTGTCCCACCCAGTGGTTAGCCTCACCTACAGCCGCACGGACAGGCGAGCATACGCATCACGACCTGGGGCCAAAGGGGTTTGCTGCTTCACGCCATCGGCGAAACTTGGCTCCCTGCCCGGAAGCGGACATTCCGCCTCCAACCCGGAAAAGGTCTTCAAAAAAGGCCTCCCGGATTGGTACCTGCCTGACCAGAAGTAGTCCTTCTAACGTTAAAGCGGCGAACGCTTGTAGCAGAGATGGGACCAAACCGGTGTTCAGTGTCTTCACAATCAGCGTCGTCTACGATGCTCGACTCAATCGCAAGCGTGCGACCTCGCTTGGTCCGATCTCAAGATAGAAGCGGATGGCATCGTCGACCAGAGCGTCGGGCGTGACACCCGCCGCCTTCGCGGCCCGAGTGACCTTGAGGCCAAGTGCAAGATCGACGCGCAGGTCGGCACCCTGGCTCGGCGAAGACGATGCGGCGGTCGGAACAGGTATGGCCGCAGCGCTGTTCCGCGACTCGAGCTTGCCAAGCTTCGCCTCGCGACGGCCCCGGTGGACGAGAGCGTCGGCGCGCTCGTTGAGACGGTCACCGGCATGTCCCCGGACCCAGGTCCATTTCACGTCGCGCGCTGCGTTCAGTTCGTCGAGGCGCTTCATGAGGTCGACGTTCTTCACCTCACCTGTCGTCGAGCGCCAGCCTTTCGCCTTCCAACCACGCATCCACTCGGTTACCGACTTGACCACGTACTGGCTGTCGCACCGCATCTCGATCGCGGCCCCGGCTGGGAAATGCTCCAGGCCTTTGATTGCAGCTGTCAACTCCATGCGGTTGTTGGTCGTGGTGCCAGGCTCTCCGCCGCACAGCTCGACCGTGCCGTCGAGGGCCGCAACGACGACTCCCCAACCACCTGGCCCGGGGTTAGGATCGCAACCTCCATCGGCATAAACGATCGTTCGCATCGTGGCGTTAGTCCTTCCGTTTTGGGGATGTCGAGGAAAGGCCGCCAGCGATGCTCGAGATTGGCTGACAGATGGTTTTTCTACCTCGGGGCGGGTACCGCCGAGAGCGGTGAGCTGAGCAGCATATCTTACACTCATGACGCGCCGGCGGCAGGGCGGCTGTGCTGCTCGCCACTCTGGAAGCGGATAAGATCGAATACCTCGACCAGCTCGGCAGGAGCTACGGCGAGGTACAGGGCACCTCGTGCAGGACGATCGACGCGATCCTCGCCGAAGATTGGTACGGCTCCGGCATCGGCGGGCGTTGGGCGGTTGGCGCCCTCGGACTTCGACGAGACCAGGCAGCAGCGGCGTCGATTGGAGGATGGTGGGGCCTGAAGAGGATGGAACAAGCGATGGCCACCACGGCGGAAAAGCGACAGGCTTTCCGTAGCCTCCATGAGAGCGGCTTCTTCCTGCTACCCAACGCCTGGGACTGCGGCAGCGCGGTTCGGCTTGCCAAGCTCGGCTTCAAGGCCATTGCCTCGACGAGTGCGGGTGCGGCCTGGGCAGCTGGTAAGCAGGATGGGGAGCTCGGCTTGGAGGCCGTCCTCGACCACTTGAGGATGCTTGTTGCCAGCACCCATCTTCCGGTCAACGCGGACTTCGAGAACGGCTTTGCCGATCGTGCCGAGGATGTTGCGCGAAACGTTGCCCTGGCGGTCAACATGGGTGTGGCGGCCCTGTCGATCGAGGATTGGTCCGGAACCTCGATGTACGAGACAGATCAAGCCGTCGAACGGATCGCTGCCGCGCGCATTGCTATCGACGCCATTGATCCCACGGTCATGCTCGTCGGTCGCAACGAGAACTTTCGTGTCGCCGACATGTCTGTAAGTGCCAGCATCGATCGCGCCGTCGCCTATGCAGATGCTGGCGCCGACTGCCTCTTCGTACCTTTTATCCTTGATCACGGCGCCGTCGCGGAACTCATCGCGGCGGTCGCGCCGAAGCCGGTCAACGTCGTTGTGCAGCAGTACGATGAGGGCATCTCGGCGTTCGCCGAACTCGGGGTCCGTCGTTGCAGCGTAGGTGGAAGCCTTGCCCGAAAGACCTGGGCAGCTTTCGATGCAGCTGCGCAGACCTTAAGGCGCTACGAAGTTGGTGATCGATCTTGATGGTCACGACCCCAAGGTCTACGGAAACACCCGCCCCCGCGGAACACTTGGTCAAACGGACCCAGAGCGTCTGTCGCGCGAGTGGTCCCCCTATTCACCAGGTTCTCTCGCGACGTCATGAACGCGTGCCTAGTAGCGATGCGCTGTCCGCCAGAATTCCCAGCATCGCCACTCAGACCGTCACCGCGGCTCAGCAGATCAAGCTGACGCAGTTCGCCAGCGATACGGGATTCGAGCGCGACGTTACCTCGGAGATGTGGGCGAGCGTGCCATCGGAGCGTTCACCGAACAGCAGACTCTCCGGGGTATGTAGGGCCGTCACTCCGTTCTGCATGGACATCAAGCCTTACAATGAGCGATCTAGCTGCTGGCCGCACCGCCGCTTTCATCACTCCTCAACCATGCGGCGCCAGGATGGCGCTATGCTGAACCTCTCCCCTCCCCGCGCCATCACGTTTCTTCTCTCGCTTGTACTGATAGGGCTCGCTGTCGCCAGCCTCTACCTGCGTGTCCCGACGATCGGCGCTACGGTGGTAAAGTTCCGGACGTGGTTCTTCGTCGGCGCATACGTGGTGCTGGCGCTCGGGGTGGTTTCAAAAAGCCTCTGACCATCAGCGGTCATTCATTTCTTTTAGACGATGGTTAGCAGCAGCTAGAAGCTGGCACCTGATGGTGAACCCGCTTCTAGCTGCTGCCGTTGCTGGCTTAGATCAGCGAAGTTGGATGTGTGAGGTTGTGTCGGACTGATGCCAACGGTGTTTCTCGATTGCGACGGCGTACTTGCCGACTTTGATGCCGGTGCCACCGAAGCTTTTGGAATGCCGCCGGAAGAGTTCGAGCGACGCTTCGGCCTGAAGCGCTTCTGGGGCAAGCTCGCCTCGCTCGACAGCTTCTTTGGCGTGCTCCCGCTGCTACCGGATGCCATGGAGTTGTTCGAAGCCGTCCGGCACCTGAAGCCAATCATATTGACTGGTCTCCCGCGCGGGAAATGGGCCGAGCCGCAGAAGCGTCTCTGGGCGGAACGGCACTTCCCTGGTGTCGAGGTGATCACGACAAGCGCGGCGTTGAAGCGCGAGCATTGCCATCCTGGCGACGCGCTGGTGGATGACCGGGAGAAATACCGACATCTGTGGGAGCAGGCAGGCGGTCTGTTCATTCACCATCGCGATGCGCAAGGATCGGTAAAGGAGTTGCGCAAACACACGTTTATCTAGAACAAAGGCCGCATTTGTGCTGACTGATGACTAGACACAGATAACTTGAGCGTCATATAATGTGCACTCGCCATTGGCGCGTTTTGCGCCGCTGAGCGTGCGATTTTCAGGATCTTTGCATACATGAAGCGCCGTAGCGCGCGACCGTTCACGGTCGAAATCAAGCATACCCGTACATCTCGGGTCTCGCTCTTTGATGCTACGGCACCTACCCGAGTGGGCCAAAGTGTCTGGGGTGCAGAACTGGCTACTGCAGCGGACACGGCTACCGAGGTTCAACCTACTCCTGTGCCGCACGCCGAGCCTGCGCGGGTTGAAATGCCGGCTCGGCGTGTGTTGCCGAGCCTTGTGCCGATGTTCGCGATGCCAGTGGAGCCAGAAACCCCGGAGGTGTGTAAAGCACCTGCTGAGGAGCGGTTGCCGCGGGTACGGCGGGTGAAGCCGTCCGCCAAACGTACAACGACTCTGGCAAAAGCTGGTGCAGCCAAGCCGGTCGCTGACGAGGCGCAGACGCAGCGGCAGACTACCCTTTCCGCTGTTGTTGCTATCGCTGAAGCTGATCCCGCTGTCATCGCGCAGCCCAGCTTAGCGCAGGTGCGTTCCGCACGGCGTACGCAGCAGGCTGCCGCCTTGCGGCCCGGCGAACGCTGGAAGCGCAGGCTCCCGCGAGCCCTCTGGTAATTTGATAGCCTTGGTTCCAGCGATAACTGACCCTCCTGAAGTTCAGAGCTCAAGGAGCACGGATAGCTATCGAAGTTGGCGAACAAGGCGGCCTGGTGGAACTCACCAAGGGTGGACCGGCCGCTGACTGGATCGCGCTCATGGCGCTCGCCCCCGCGTCCTGAAGCAGCTGCACTCTACAACTTCCCATACCTGCGACAGCCTACTACGAATGTTTTGGCGAAAATCCGCACGCCGTCGCTGAAGTTCTCGACCCAGCCGTGAAGCTCGCTGACAGCCAGCAGCGGAGCGGTTCATGGCAAGGTTTACGGGTCGGGCGTCGGGTATCCGGTTCATCCTCAGTGAGAGCCGCAAAGGTCTCATGCTCGGCGTCCTCGTCGCCCCTGGCGTTGCCGGCGCCGTCGGGATCATGCGGGGGCGAGGTCAGGACAGCCTTTTCACGATTACGCCAGGGCAGATGCCAGCCTGCGACAGCGCGCTGAGCCGGCGCGGTCTGCGCGACACGATCACGAACGCGCCGGGCGCCAGGCTCATCGGCCTGACCGTGCAGAGGGTCGATGCGGTCAGCGAACTCGCTTCCAACCCAAGTCGCACCCCCGACCAGCGCGTCTGCATCGCGACCGTGTTCACCAACGCTGGTCGCAAGCTTGTCGGCTTTACCCTGTTCTGGGCGAACGCGGCCAAGGACGACGTCTACCTCGAGCTGCCCGGCGGCATTGACTGATCGGCGGGAGCCGGAGACTGACAAGAGAGTCCGCGTTACGGAGATTGTGTGGGTGAGAGCGCCGGTCGCCTGTATTAGTAAACAAAGCGGTTTCCCAAACCTGATTGGGCCTCGCCCAGCCGCTGACTTCGAGTCAGGTCCAAGGCACTGAGAGAATTATTTAATGGACTGGTTCGAACGACTTACCGGCTTCCCCGAGGGCGACTATGCTGAAACGCAGGCTCGGCTCTCTGTCGTTGATGGGTGGCTGCGGTCGAGCGAGACTCCACGCACCTACGCCGTCGGCACTTTTGAACTACCCAGCCTGTCTGAGCTGCGCCTCCGAGCTCAGGCAGTCGACCTGCAAGGTCGCCTGAAGCTGTCGATCGCAGAAGGCGACGTGCGCCGGATGCACCGGCTGCCGGAGAACCGGGGCGCTCTGTTCCAGGTCGCCTCGCAGTTCAACATGCTGGAGATGGTCCACGAGGACATCACGCCCGAGCACGGCGTGACCGGCTACGCGCACGATGCCACGCAAGGGCCGGCCTGCGCCATGGCGGCGGGCGCGGCCACGATCTACCGCAACTACCTCGTGCCGGTCGCCGGCGGCATCGGGCAGACGGCCGACCGGCAACTCGATGGGCTCGCCGACCTCGGCCACTGGCTGACGCGCCACCTCGGCTTGGACTTTCGTAAGCTTTGGCGGACGCAGAACGGCTACGCGCTGGCGACGGCGGACGGTCTGGCAGCCATCGGTGGGCTGCTGCGCGAGGCCGATCCCACAACGCTCGACACCTTGCGCGGGCTGCTGCGGATCGGCGTCCAGTGGGAGGTCGAGGTCACCGATGGGCCTTCCCCCGGCCCGCGCGTCAGCCAAGCGTTCTGCTCGGCCCTGCCGGTCGCCTACTCGGCTGTGCAGGCCTCGGCCTGGGCGCCGTTCGCGCGATTCGTGCTGGAGGCGGCCTACGAGGCGACGATATTAGTTGGCCTGCTCAACGCCGCTCGCGGCGGCTCACGGCGCGTGCTGCTGACTCGGCTCGGTGGTGGCGCGTTCGGAAACAACGACGACTGGATCGATGAAGCTCTACTACGGGCCTGCCGACTACGAATCGAGTCGGGGCTCGATGTGGCGATCGTGAGCTACCGCCGGCCTTCTACGCACCTCGTGAACCTAGTGCGTAAATTTGAAGCTTCAAACTTGTCCAAATCGGGCTCGTAAGTCGCCCATCGTTCGAAACTCTAACCTCCTCAATGCGCCATAAGCGGAAGTTGGTTCGGCCCCAACAAGCGGACGTTCCGGTCTCGACCCAACCCGGCCGCCTGGATCGCTATGCGCGCTTCCGATGAGCGGCCATTCGTCGGCCGTCCGGCAGCGTCGGCTGGGGGTGGGTGTGTCTCGGAGCTGCCAGTTTGAGGAGCAGACCCGCTGCGTCCGCCGTCGATTATCGGCAGCACGATGGCTTCCGAGAGGGTCCTCTAAGGCCGGCGACGATCAGCCATGACACCTCGTATCAGCAGCCAAGCACGCGTGTTGATGTACCACAGCTTCGTTTTACATTATCCACAGCTGCGACTGAACTGAGGCGTTTGAACAAATGCGGACTTCGAACCGCGCAGGCGTCGATCCAGGGCGCGATGAGTTGCAAGCTGTCCTTGAGGACGCAGATGCAGTTGGTCGCTGGCAGGTCGACGTTCGCCAAAATCTTGTCACTGGCGACGCCATGATCGCCTTCCTGTTCGGCTTCACACACAAGTTGGCCGAGGAGGGGATCCCGTTTGAAACGTTCAACGGCGGCGTCCACCCGGAAGACCGCGCGCACGTCATGGAGCAAATCTGGCGATGCGCGACAGACGGCGGTTGGTTTATCAATGAGCACCGCGTCTGTTCGGCGGACGGTCGGACCCGCCGGATTCTGGCTCGCGGGAAATTCGACAAGGACGACGTTGGTACCGTGGTGTCGGGCCGCGGCATTGTCGTAGACATTACACACAGTGAGGAAGGTCATGGCCCCCTCATCATCACGAGTGCAGATCAAACGGCCCTGCCACTGGAGCGAGCGACGGACTTCATTTTAGCGGGTTACAGGTCACTCCAGGAGGCTGAGGAGCCGGAGGCCCTCGCCTTGGCGGAGACGCTGCTGTTAGAGCTCGGTCGCAGCCTAGCCAGGGCGGAAGTTCGCGCTCGTCTCGCACGATTGCATTAACCGGACGTCATCGCGTCGAAGTCGCGGTGGAAGAGCGCCTGTGGCCGCCTGATCAGGGTTGCAGTGCGCTTCGTACGCTGTTCCTGATGATGCTGGCAGACTTCTTCGATCAAACGATCAACGACCCCGTTCAGCTCACCATAGCCCGCATCTCGGCCACACCCTCGCGCAGCACATAGCCGCGGCCCCAGAGCGTCTCGATATAGAAAGCAGACTAGGGCCTGTTAGCGTCTGATCCAGTCGCAGGCGGCTTTGAGGCAGAGGACGCCCATGAAGCTGGGGGCTGTCTTTTCGTATCGTGTTGCGACGGCGCGCCATTCCTTGAGCCGCGCCCAGAGGCGTTCGACCTGATTGCGGTTGTTGTAGATCCAGTCCGGACAGGCGACCGGCGCCTCATTGCGCTTGCAGGGGATGGCCGGTCGTGCCCCGCGATCCCAGACATGCTGCCGAAAGGCATGGCTGGCATAGCCGCGATCGGCCACGACCCATTTCGGAATGCCGGGGAGGCTATCGAGCAAGGCGGCGGCGTGGGGGAGTTCATGCGCCTGTCCAGGGGCCAGGACGAAGGCCACTGCTCGTCCTAAGCCGTCGGCGATAACGCAGGCCTTGGTGCCAAAGCCGCCACGAGAGCGCCCAAGCGCTTCACGTACGTCCCGTTCAGCTTGAGAATCCCCTTTTTAGCGGCGCCCGCCGCCTTCTGATGGGCGCGGATATTCGTGCCATCGAGAAACGTCATGCCAAGCCGCACGCTGTGCTCCTGCGCCAGGGTCAGCAGACGCTCCCAGACCCCCAGTCGGGCCCAGCGGATGAAAGTCTGAGCCGCCATCCACCAGGGCCCCAGATCCGGAGGTACGGAGCGCCACTTGGCCCCGTTCTCGTGCCGCCAGATGATCGCCTCGACCGTGCGTCTCAGGTGTTCGGGCGGCTTCTTGGCGTGCGGACGACACGCCTCCACCATCGGCTCCAGCACGGACCATTGCGCGTCACTCAGCATGCCATCTCCTTCCATCGAAGGAAAAATGCAGCCCCACCCAACTGGTTCAGACGCTAACAGGCCCTAGCAAAAACCCACCCAACTTGGACTTAGAACGGACCAACGAGACGCCCAACCAAACCGTTCGGATTTGCTGATGTGCGCCACTAGCTAAACTTGACATATTGCCGCGAAGCGATCGTCCAAATCAAGCTTTAGATAACGGACGATAACACTATACACAGGTAGAATTAGGTTTTAGCGGCCTTCTATGCTCGATTATCCTAATTTTCTAGCGCGATTGTATAGATTGACAACACTTCGTCGCGCGCCGGAATGCTTCAAGCCGAGACCGCGGCGAAAAAGTTCAGGGACCTCAAATGGAGGCTTGTCGCCAAAAATGATGCCATGACGGGTGAGAGCCGTTAATTCGAGATCAGTGAGGCCTAATTGAGCAATGACCGCTTCACTAAGAGGAACTGCAAGTTCATCGGCCTTGGACTTGAATTTAGCAAAGGCTGACTTCAGCTCAACGATTTCCTCCTCTGTTTCATTAACCTTATAGCTACTTGTAGAATCTACTGCTGTTTTAAGCGAACGTGGCGTTAACAACCTGCTGCTGTAAAGGCTAAGTTCTTCACCTTCGGGTTCCACGGAAGCTGCGTTTGCCAAAAGCCGAACCAAGTCGCGCGGCACCAACCGTCCGCGTAGGTCCGACAAAACCGCGACTATCCAAGTCGCCGTATACGCTTCGCGCGTGCGGCGGCCAGGCTGATCTTCGGGGCCCAGCTTGGTGCCCCAAAGTGGCTCAAGCTTGGCAGCTCGTTCCGCGGAAGACAAGCTGTGGAAATGGGTGTCCCAGAGATTGGGAAGCGCTCCCGATTGATGGGACAGCCAAGCCGCTAACTCAAGTACATCGTCTTCTGTCCAGGTCAACGCAAAGGGGGCATACTCCCGCCGAAACTGATCTAGATTCTGTCGGATGGCCGCTTCAACGGTATCGCGTCTGATGAAGGTGAGCATGCCTATAGGTCGGCGCGGCTCGGACCGCAGCCGTTGAGGCACAGAAATTAGCAGCGCGCGCATCGCCACCTCGACCCCTTGGTCGACGGCGCTAGAGTAAAGCTCCTCGAGTCCTTCGAACACGGCGACGATAGATTGACCTCCTGTTCTCAGTGCCTCGAATAGTCCCTCGCCCGCGCCTTTCATTCTGACATGGAAACCGACACTCCAAGCGATGAGGTCCATCCAGATCCCAATCCATTGGCTCTCGCTCAGTCTATTTCCCAGTTGTTCTTTCAGATAGCTGGTGGTCTCATATATACTCAGTGGCGCCCCGAAGCCGATATGTTCACTCACGGTTCGTCGGACGTTATCAGCTTCATGCTGAAAAGCGGCGCTTGACTGAATTGAAGCTGCAATAGGCACCACAGCGGCCGTTACAGGGCTCTCTCCGCCGACCAGATCTTTGACGACGGCGCTCCACTCGCCCTTTGAGACGATGTACCGTGCGGCCAAAGTTTTGCCAGTGCCCTTGGCGCCTTCCGCAATAGCAATTGGCACTTCGGATTTATACCGTGAAGCGAGAGCGGCCAATGGTTGGGTCACTAGAGGGCGAGGCACGTTCCCTTGTAAGTTCTCCGCGGCAATCAGCTGGTTCGCGAACGCGCGTAGCGCCTTTCGCGGGTCGATCGTGGCTAGCGTTGTTGGCGCTGACGTCGAGCGGGCGGGTGGGTTGACGGAAAGCTCCGTGGCCAGGAATGCGTCGCTGCCGTTTGCAAGGGCACGTGAAAAGCCGCTGCTTCGCAGTTGCTCGACAAAATCGCGCCAGTTTCCTGTAGGTACTTGAATGTCTGGAAGCTCAGGTACATCGACCTGAACGAACGGCTCGATTTCCGGGACAATGGTGTAGACATCCTCGGACGAACCTATTTCAAGTGCCGTGTCGCCAACGAGAGAGTTCAGCAACTCTGTAGCGAGCGGCTCTATCAACGTCTTGTCCATGCCAGTCTGCCGAAATAGAATCGGGACTCGGTTGACGACCAGAAGCGGGCGACGCGGAACAGCGCCAGCTCTGCGGAACTCCCGCGCCAGAAAGCCGACAAATCCGGTAGTTGCCTTGATGGATTGGTCAGCAAGCGTCGTCACAAAAATCGGCGACACGTCCGGGTCCATGGCGAGATTGACGCCAAGCGGAACCAAGCCAGCGCGAACATCCACGACAATCCCCAAGGCACCGAGTTGCTCGGCCACTTTCGATAGGAGATCGGCTAGGGCGAACGGCCGCTCACGGGTTGAGAGATGCTCGGGTCGGACCGACGAACTTGCGAGTTCAGTGATGTCACGGCGGAGCGGCAGCACGTAGACGTTCCCTGGGAGCAGATGATCCCGCAACCGCTCGGCGACGAACTGGGTAGCCGCCGGGGCATCGTCCGTCTCTTCGGCATGCGCAAGCGCTATTAGGTCCTCTAAGGAAGTCTTCGGACGTCCGGCAAACGCTTCAAAAAGATAGCTGATGCCCGGTGCCTCTAGGTCGGCATCGACTAAGAGTACCGGTTGACCCAACGTCTCCGCCCAATGTAGGGCGAAGGCGATTGCAGTAGTCGTCCGGCCGGTTCCTCCCTTAACACTGAGCGCCGCCGCGATCGGAGTTGCGCGCTTGTTTGGACGCTGCGTCGTCGGTCGAAAATCGATTGCACCGTCTATAATGCCGAATGGCTGCCGCCCGCCGGCTTCGCGGGTAATGACTTCGATGTCGACGTCGAGTTCGCTGCCGCTCGCCCCCCCCTCCAGCTGTATCCTTAGGGGATCGCGCCGGACCCGCGACGGGAACAGAACCTCAAGGCCGTCAGCGAGTGATGTGTCTGTCACCTCGTCGTTCGCTTCGAACAGCAGGCCGAACCAACCGACCCGGGCGCCGACGATCTCCGGCGGCAAGGGCGATCGAGTGGGATCGATTCCCGCCAAGCGGCGCGCGACGTCCAGCCAAGTTACCGGAGAATGGTCGAACGTGCTCATCTATTGTCTCTGCACCATTCGACTAGGGATGCGAGCCAGTCGCAGATGACGGATGTGTCCCGGATCTTCACACCGTATCGCCAAGCTTCGTGCAGCAGTGCTGGGGCGCCCTGAAGGCCGGACCGGTCGACGACGATCGCCGGTGTGGCCTTAATGCTGGCACGAGAGATATTGAGGGCTTGGATTAACTTACGCAGGTCGTGAGAGAAGCTACGCGCCGAATCGGCCGCGCCACGTGCCTCGTCGGTGACCTTGAGATTGTTCCGCATCATGTACACGGACTTGAGCCCGCACTCGGCGGCATAAAATAATAGAAGGGCGGCACTAGCCGGGTCGTGCGCCCGCTCACGCTCGGCCGAGGCGAAAAGCTCGTCCGAGCGGCGCCGCAACGCCAAGGCGGGTGGATTAATCAACTTGGCCCTACGGTTTCGGACGGCTGATCCCATCCTGATAGCACGCCTTCGTACCGCCTAGATCGCGTCACTGTCGAGGCCGTGGCCACGCACCCGTAAGGAGATAGCTCGGCCTGTTTGTAGCGATCAACGCCTACTTGTCCCGGTCGACAGATCATTTTGAGAAGCCGCTATCCGCGGGCTTGGAGCTTATTTACTTCGAGGCACCACAACACATTGCAGTTGGCTGAACAATGTTAGTGAACAGTCGCCCGAAAGCGGACGCTCCGAGCGGCCGCTTAGGGTCAACTTCGGCTGTTTGCGTGGCCGTCAACGATCGGGGACGCATGGTGCTTCAGGCCGTTCAGGCAAGTTCAGCATCGGTATCTTCATCAACTCACGGTACAACGCGGACATCTCGTATTCGCCGTAGCTGTCCGCGACCGTGCGCCGGCCGTGGCCGGTGATCGCGTCCATCAGGTCCGGCGCGAGTCCATGTCGGCGCCCCAGCGTCTTCAGCCGATGTCGCCAGGAATGGTTCGGTGCCAGCCGTTCGTCCGTTAGCCCCAGGCCGCGGACCCACCGCCCCAGCACCTTCGTACCATTACCACCACGCTTGCCGAACACGTCCGGCTTCAGCTTCGGGAACAGTGGGCCTGACGGAATGCCCTGAGCGAAGGTAAGAAAGCCACTGTCCAGCACCGCCAAATGCAGCGGCACCGCTCGTTCTGAGCTCGCCGTCTTGAGCGGCCCGGCTTCGGGGTCGAAGCGCAGGCACCAGATGCCATCCACCTGCACCACGTCCTGTGTGCGTAGCTGACACACCTCAGACACGCGAGCCCCGGAGTAGGCGCATAGCCATGGCACCCAGCGCAGCACAGGATTGGCTTCAGCCAGCGCTGCTTTCAGCACAAACGCCGCTTCTTGGTCTGTGAAGCTCCGGATGCTCTCGGCTACCTTGCTTTTCACATCCATGCTTACCCGCGCGGCTGGGTTCTCCTTCAGCCGCCGGTTGTCGACCGCCCATTGCAGGATAGCGCGCACCGGCGCCAGCTTGGCATCGCGGATGGTCTTGGGGCGACGCCCCTCTCGGATCATCGCCTCCTTCCAGGCGATCAGGTCGTCCGGCGTGACGCTCGCCGCGTCTGTGCGGCCCAGGAAAGCCGTGAACTGCCGGACCACGCGCGACCACTCGTAAAGCGTCTTGGCCGCCGGTCGCTTCTCCGCCGCCCAGCCAGCGGACAGATCCTCGAAAGTGACGGGCTTTGCAGCTGGGGTCGGCACGCTGACCGCAGGCACAGCAGTGGCCGCCGGGTAGGGGATCTTCGCGACCTCGCCTTGAGCGTGACGGGTCAGGAGCAGGCTCGCGCGATGGACTGCCGCGGCGATCGCTCGCGCGAGCTTTAGAGCGGCATCCGATCAGGCTGAATCAATAGGGTTTACCACTCGGAGCGTGATGTGATTCTCTTGGCGGCTTTTGCAGGAGAGCCGCATGGCATCAGCTCTATCCGTCGATCTGCGCGCGCGTGTC
>NZ_VRUW01000063.1:0-29749 GCF_008039475.1 Methylobacterium sp. WL12
CTGCTCGACGGCTTCCTGGCCGCGGCGATCAAGGCCGCCCACCCCGATACCTGCCTGCCCGCCCACCTGCCGCCGCCGACGCCCGGCCGGCTGATCATCCTCGGCGCCGGCAAGGCCGGGGGCAGCATGGCCGCGGTGGCGAGCCGGTTCTACCGCGAGCAGCACGGGCTCGGCGACGACCGCATCGTCGGGCTGGCCGTCGCCCGCCACGGCTACGGGCAGGACGCGCCCGGCATCCGCATGGTCGAGGCCGGTCATCCCGTGCCGGACGAGGCCGGCATCGCCGCGACCAGGGAGGCGCTGGCGATGGCCACCGCCGCCGGCCCGGACGACGAGGTCCTGGTGCTGCTCTCGGGCGGCGGCTCGGCCAACTGGATCGCGCCGGCCGGCGACCTGACGCTCGCCGAGAAGCAGGCGATCACCCGCGCGATGCTGCGCTCCGGCGCGCCGATCGGCGAGATCAACACCGTGCGCAAGCACCTCTCGCGGATCAAGGGCGGACGCCTCGCGGTGGCCGCGCGCAACGCCCGCTCGATCCTGACGCTGGCGATCTCCGACGTGCCGTTCGACGACCCCGCCGTGATCGCCTCCGGCCCGACCGTGCCCGACCCGTCGACGCTGGCCGAGTCCCGCGCCATCTGCGAGCGCCGCGGCATCCCCCTGCCCGAGACGGCGATCCGCCTCCTGAACGATCCGCTGAACGAGACGCCCAAGGCCGGCGACCCGGCCTTCGCGCGGGCCGAATACCGCATCGTCGCCCGGCCGATCGACGCGCTGGAGGCGGCGGCCGCCGCGGCGAAGGCCGCCGGCTACGAGCCGGTGATGCTCGGCGCCGACCTCGAGGGCGAGGCCCGCGAGGTCGCTGCCGAGCACGCCCGCATCGCCCGCGAGGTCAAGGCGTCCGGTCGCAAGGTCGCGCTGATCTCCGGCGGCGAGCTCACCGTGACGATCCGCGGCGAGGGCCATGGCGGTCCGAACCAGGAATACGCCTTGGCGCTCGCCATCGCGCTCGACGGCGAGGCCGGCATCGCCGGCATCGCCGCCGACACCGACGGCACCGACGGCGGCCGCGGCGAGGCCACTGACCCGGCCGGCGGCCTCGTCGATGCGACGACGCTGGCGCGCGCCCGCGCCGCGGGCCTCGATCCGGCCGCGATGCTGGCCGACAACGATTCGACCCGGTTCTTCGCCGAGATCGGCGACCTGGTTCAGCCCGGTCCGACCAAGACCAACGTCAACGATTGCCGCATCATCCTCGTCGGCTGATCTTTTGGAGGGTTTTCGTTGCGTCTTCTCCTTGCCGGCGCGGTCCTGGGCGTCGCGATGCTCGGTGCCTCGCCGGCCCGCGCGGACCTGCGCCTGTGCAACCTCACCCCGAGCAAGGTCGGCATCGCGCTCGGCTACCGCGACCCGCAGGGCTGGGTCACCGAGGGCTGGTGGGACCTGACGCCGAAGGCGTGCGAGACCCTGCTGAAGGGCGCCCTCGCCGCCCGGTTCTACTACGTCTTCGCCGTCGACTACACGCGCGGCGGCGAGTGGAGCGGGCGCTCGCTAATGTGCACCCGGGACAGCGAGTTCACGATCCGCGGCGTCGAGGATTGCCTCGCCCGCGGCTACGACCGCAACGGCTTCTTCGAGGTCGACACCGGCGAGCAGAAGAGCTGGACGATCCAGCTCTCCGATCCGAACCAGCCGGCCGCGCCGCAGCCGTGAGCCGTCCCTCCCCGCCTTGACGGGGCAGCACGACCGGTGCTTCTGGCCCCATGCCCGTCGTCACGACTTCATGATGCTCCGCCAAGGGGCACGCGCAAGGGGCACGCGACGGCAGCGATGTGCCCCCAGGAGGCCCGATGAAACGCTCACGCCGCACGAAGATCGTCGCCACCCTCGGGCCGGCCTCCGACACCCCGGAGATGATCGCGAAGCTCTTCCGGGCCGGCGTCGACGTGTTCCGCCTGAACATGAGCCACCTGCCGCGTGAGAAGCTGCCCGAGAAGGTCGAGGCGATCCGCGCGGTCGAGCGCGAGTTCAAGCGGCCGATCGGCATCCTCGTCGACCTCCAGGGGCCGAAGCTCCGCCTCGGCGCCTTCGCCGAGGGGTTCGCGATGATCGAGAACGGCGCGAGCTTCGTCCTCGACGGCGACCCGACGCCGGGTGACGTCCACCGCTGCTACCTGCCCCACCCCGAGATCCTGTCCGCCCTGGAGCCGGGCCACTCGGTCATCATCGACGACGGCAAGCTGCGCCTCACCGTCACCGAGGTGAGCGAGGCCCGCGCCGTGACCCGCGTCGAGGTCGGCGGCCGCATCTCGAACCGCAAGGGCGTCTCGCTGCCCCACACCGTCATCCCCCTGCCGGCGATGACCGACAAGGATCGCGGCGATCTCGAGGCCGGCCTCAACGTCGGCGCCGACTGGATCGCGGTGTCCTTCGTGCAGCGGCCCGAGGACGTGGCCGAGGTCAAGAAGGTCTGCGCCGGCCGCGCCCTGGTGATGGCCAAGATCGAGAAGCCGCAGGCGCTGACCCGCCTCGACGAGATCATGGAGATCTCCGACGGCGTGATGGTGGCCCGCGGCGACCTCGGCGTCGAGATGCCGCTTGAGCAGGTGCCCGGCGTGCAGAAGCGCATCACCCGCAGCGCACGGCGGCAGGGCAAGCCCGTGGTCGTCGCCACCCAGATGCTCGAATCGATGATCACGGCCCCCGTGCCCACCCGCGCCGAGGTCTCGGACGTGGCGACCGCGGTCTACGAGGGCGCGGATGCGGTGATGCTCTCGGCCGAGAGCGCGTCCGGCGCGTTCCCGCTCGAAGCCATCGCCATGATGAGCCGCATCGCCGAGGAGGTCGAGCGCGACGCGCTGTACTGGTCGATCATCCGCGCGCAGAACTCGACGCCGGACCACACCGCCGCCGACGCCATCGCGGCCGCCGCACACCAGATGGTGGACGCCCTCGACCTCGAGGCGATCATGGCCTGGACCCATTCGGGCTCGACGGCCCTCCGCCTCTCGCGCGAGCGCCCGAACGCCACGGTGATCGCGCTGACCCCCAAGCGCGAGACCGCGCGCCGCCTGGCGATCGCCTGGGGCACGCACCCGATCGTCACCAACGACGCCAGCGACGTGGACGACATGGCCTTCCGAGCCGCGAAGTTCGCCGTGCGCGAGCGCTTCGCCGAGGTCGGCGACCGCATCATCGTGGTCGCCGGCGTGCCGTTCGGGACGCCGGGCGCGACGAACCTCGTGCGCATCGCCTTCATCACCCGCGAGCACGCCGCGAAGGCATGATCGACCGCTCCGTCCCGTTCTTCGGCGGGACGGAGCCACCGCTCGGGCGGCAATCGTAACGAGGCTTCCGATGACGTCGCAGCCGCCCGACGGCCTCCCGGCCTATCGCCTGCTGACCGACAAGGACGACGCAGCGTTCTGCCGTCGCGTCTCGGACGCCCTCGCCCTCGGCTACGTCCTGTACGGATCGCCGGCGGCGACCTTCAACGGCACCCACGTCGTCGTGGCACAAGCCGTCGTCTGGCCTTCCGCGTCGCGCTGACGGTCGATGCGCCCGCCGGCCGGTCCGCGCGGCGCCTCAGGGCGCGACCGGGGCGGCCTCCAGCGCCGCGACCCGCTCGGCCAGCTTCGACACCGCGTCGGCCAGCGCCTGCGTCGCCACCCACGGCACCATGTGGCCGATTCCCGGCAGCACCACGAGGTCGGCGCCCGGGATCGCCCGGCTCAGCGGGTCGGCTTGCGTCGTGTTCCCGACGGCGTTGTCAGCGTCGCCGGTGACGATCGTCGTCGGCACGCGCAGCGTTCCGTAGCGCGGCGCCTGCGCGGCGAGGGCGGCGGGAAGCGCGACCAGGTCCTGCACGCTGGCGAGCAGGGTGTCCGGGCGCAGGACCAGGGCGGCGCGGCTGCGCTCGACGTAGCCCTCCGCCACCGGCTGCGGCTGGAAGACGTTGCGCGCCGCCGGCTCGAGGAAGCGCAGGCCGAGCGGCGGGCCGAGCGTCCGGCTCAGCAGCCACGCCACCGGCGGCTGCAGCGCGAGGCGCCAGTACCACGGCGGCGTCCGCGCCTCGCGGAACGGCAGCGCCACCGGCGCGACCAGCACCAGCCCGGAGACGCGCTCGGGATGGTCGAGGGCGAGGCTGAGCGCCAGAGCGCCGGCCCAGGAATGGCCGAGCACGATCGCCGGGCCGATCTCCATCCGCGCCAGCGCCTCGGCGATGGCCGCGCCCTGGACCGCCGGGGCGGCGGCGGCCTCGCCGGAGAGCCGGTCGCTCCAGCCGAAGCCCGGCCGGTCGAAGGCGACGACGCGAAAACCCTGTGCGGCGAGCGTCCGCCCGACGCCCTCCATCGGGTCGGCGGCGTTGGCCGAAGCCCCGTGCAGCAGCACGATCGTGGCGCGGGCCCCGGTCTCGGGGCCGGCCTGGATCGTGGCGAGGCGGCCGCCGCGAACCGCGACGAACGGCCCTTCCGGCGGATGCTGCGCCGATATGCGGGCGGTGATGATCAGGGTCGCCACCGCGCCCGCGCCGAGCACGGCGCCGACGAGGGCGGCCACGAGGCCGAACAGGCCCGCGAGCACGGGGAGCACGGCCTTCACAGGTCGCGACCGTCCACCTCGGGCGAAAGACGCTCCATCGCGTCCTTGAGCTTCGGCATGCGGGGATAGATCGCGAGCGCGCGGCGGTAGGCGTTCATCGCCCGCACCTTGTCGTCCATCGACAGGTAGATCCGTCCGAGCGCCGCCCAGGCCTCGAAGTGGCGCGGCTCCAGGATCAGGGCGCGCTGCAGGTCGGCGATCGCCGTGCTCTTGTCGGTGAGCAGCCAGAACACCGTCGCGCGGCGGTTCCAGCCCTCGGACCAGGCCGGCTCGATCGCGGTGACGCGATCCATCAGCTCGGCGGCCAGCGCGAAATCCTGCGTGGTCATCGCCTGGCGGGCGCGGTCGGTGAGGAGGTCGACGGTGGCGCTGCCGGACCGGTCGAGGCGCCGCTCGATCAGGGTCGCGACGCCCTTGGCCTCGACGTCGTCCCCGGCGTCGCGCAAACGCTCGTAGAGCTCGTTCAGGCCGGCGGCGGGCTGGCTGGTGGAGGGCTTGCGGTCCTGCGCCTTGAGCTCGGTGGGCGGCGGCTCGCGGTCCGGCGTGCGGGACGGCGCCGCGGCGGCAGCCGTCGCGACGGTGGCGAGCAGGGCGAACAGGAAAGGTCGTGCGATGGGCGCCATGGGGGAAGCTTGGTCCCCCCGCCCGCCGCCGTCAACGCGCGGGATGCCGCGCGGCGGGCGGCGCCTGCGCCGCCCGGTCCGGGCCCCCGTCGCGGACGGAGGCGGCGGGCCTCAGCCCTGGCGGGCCTTGAAGCGCTTCTGGGTCTTGTTGATCACGTAGACCCGGCCCTTGCGACGCACGAGCTGGTTGTCGCGGTGACGGCCACGGAGCGACTTGAGGGAGTTGCGAATCTTCATCGGTCTTGCACGCGGCGCGGGTCGGACCGGCCGTCCATCGAAAGGGTGTCGGGATCGCACGCCCTGGCGGGCGCACGGCGATGGCGGCGGACGCATCGCGGAAGGAGCGGCCCCATATCAGGATTCGCCCGTGCGAGGCAAGGCGTTCCGCGGCCGACCCAGGGCTCCCGATGAAGTTGAACGCAGAACTTATGGCACGGGTGGTGATCCCATCCCGTCATTCCGGGGCCGCGCAGCGGAACCCGGAATCCAGGACCGCCGTCGGTGCCGGGCATGGCGCTGCCGGCGGCTCCGGATCCCGGGCTCGCCTGCGGCGCCCCGGAATGACGATGTGGGTTTCGCGATCCGGGAGCGCCCGGTTCGAAATCCGATCCTGAGCGGTCGAGCCCCGCGTTCTCGCTCGCTTCGACGCCGCCGACCACCGGAAGGCTGCGCGCAAGCCGGCCCGGAGAGGGTCCCGAGCGTTCCGAACGAAAACGGCCGCCGGACCCGTGTCCGGCGGCCGTCCTGGGATCGCGAGGTTCGACCGGGGCTCCCCCTGGCCGCGAGTGTCAGGGCTTCGGCGCGGGCGCCGGCATCGCCGGGTCCGGTGCCGCGGCGGGCGCCGTCGCGGGCTGGACGGGCACGCCGGCGGGCATGTCCGCGGAGGCGACCGGCCCGGCGAGCTCCGGGTAGGCCTCGACCACGTGGGCGCCGTTGAGCGGCTTGTTGGCGCCGTTGTGGCAGGTGGCGCAGTTCATCTTCGGCACGTCGCCCATCGGGCCGTGACGGTTCGGCGGCAGGGTCGAGGACAGCGGCAGCATGTAGTCCTCGTTGAGGTCGCGGACCATGCGGATGCCGTGCCAGGCGGCGACCCGGTTCGGCGTGCTCGTGCTCCAATCCGCCACCGAGCGGGTGTTGTGGCAGTAGGTGCAGTTCACGCCGAGCGACTGCGCCATGCTGATCATGATCGCGAAGGTCTTCTCCGCGTCCTGGATCGGCTTGCCCTTGGTCTCGGGCAGCGCCGAGGTCGCGTTGACCCGGATCGCGTCCTCGGGGGTGTTCTTGTGGGCGTAGAAGGCGGCGTAGACGCCGTAGGGCAGCGAGGTCAGGCCGACCTGGGGGCTGGCGACGTTCTGCCCGTTGTTGCGCGGGATGACGCCGTGGCCGGCGTTGGGGCCGGGGTTCTCGAACCAGATGTTCTTCGGCACCGGCTGGCCGCGGTGGCAGGTGTAGCAGGTGACGCCGGCCTCGTGGACGTGGTTCTCCTTCCAGGTCGAGTTGATGTGCTGGACCATCTGCAGCATCCGCCGGGCGACGCGCTTCTGGTACAGGCTGTCGTCGGCCATGTTCTCGGTGTTGTGGCAGTAGGTGCAGCCCTGCTCGGGGGCGACCCACTCGGTCATCGAGGCCATCAGGCGGTTGAAGTTGTCGGCGGAGAGGTCGCCGAGAACCTTGACGTTCTCGTAGACCGCCGAGGCCTTCTCGCCCCCGGGCTCGGCCGGGTCGGCCGGCGCGGGCGCCTGGTTGGCCTCGATCTTGGCGGCCTTGTTCGCCTTGGTCTCGATGACGTCCATCGCAGTGCCGCGGAACCCGGTCTGCTGTTGCGCCATCGGCGGGCGGGTCCAGCCGGCGGTGCCGAGCATGGCGATCGTGAGGAACAGCGCGGCGACCGCGCCGGCGACGGCGAGCATGGTTCTCATGGGTGCACCGAGGGGGCGACGCTGGAGGGATCGACGATCGGGCCGTAGACCTGGGGGTAGGACGGGGCGACCCCGTGCTTGACCGCCCAGAGGTACCAGTTGTCGACGACGGTGCCGGTGAGGAGGATGCCGATGCCGCCCGTCAGCGTCGTCAGCACGGCGAACCACCAGGCCCAGCGGTGGACCGATTCCATCGTGGCGTTGAAGCCCATGGTCCAGCGCCAGAACAGGGCGGCGCGCTCGGTGGCGGTGCCGCGGTCGACGATCTGGTCGATTTCGCGCTCGCCGCCGTAGCGGCTCACCGCCAGGATCGTGCCGCCGTGCATCGCGAACAACAGCGTCGACCCATACAAGAAGACGATCGAAAGCATGTGGAAGGGGTTGTAGAACAGGTTGCCGTAGCGCAGCGAAAACGCCGCCGTCCAATCGAGGTGCGGGAAGATGCCGAAGGGCACCGCCTCGCTCCACGAGCCCATCATGATCGGGCGGATGAAGCCGAGCACCAGATAGAGCCAGATCGCCGAGGCGAAGGCCCAGGGCACGTGCTTGCCGAGGCCGAGCGCCGCGGCGCGGCGGTAGAGCCTAACCCACCACAGCAGGATCGAGGCGGTGAGGAAGAAGCCGGCGATCAGCCACCAGCCGCCTTCGTTGAGCGGCGGCAGGATGCGCAGGCCGTATTGCGGCCGTGGCGGCTCCAGCGCCAGCCAGGGCAGCTGGCGCACGAACTGGATCGGGTCCCAGTTCACCGAAGCCCACATGTTGAGGCCGATGATCTCGAAGGCGATCAGCCCGCAGGCGAAGGACAGCGCGCCGAGGTAGCCGATGTAGATCGGGCCGACCTGCGCGTTTCCGATCAGCCCCATGAGGTAGCTGTGGAACGGCGTGCCCCAGCGGGCGTCGACCGCGACCGGCACGCCGTGCTCCGGTTCGATCGGCCGGACCTGCACCTGCGTGATGATGTTCTGGTAGTACGCCATTGCCTCGGCCCTTTCCGGGAGCGTTCTTCAAGCGACGTGTCGGCCGTCACCGTCCCCGTGCCGGCCGCGCGGGGCGCGGCCGGGTCTCTCATGCGCTCAGCGCCACACCGGCAGGTTCAGCCACCAGCCCCACCATTCCGGCCAGCCCTGGGTCCAGAACGGGCCGCTGATCACGATGCAGACGGCGCTCCAGAAGCCGGCCGACAGCGCCAGGAACAGGCCCAGGCGGTGGATGCCCAGCGTGCCGATCGAGTAGCCGATCGTGTCGCGGAAGAAGGTGTCCTCGTGCTCGGGGCTCTTCACGGTCTCGCCCTTGGCGGGGTTCGTGGCCGAGAGGATCAGGCCGCCGTGCATGGCGAGCGCTAGCGTCGTGGTGAAGAAGAAGGTCACCGCGAGCATGTGCGCCGGATTGTAGTGGAAGTGCAGGTACTGGTACCCGGTGTTCGAAACCCAATCGAGGTGGCTGAGAATCCCGTAGGGGAAGCCGTAACCCCAGGCGCCCATCAGGAACGGGCGGACCACCACCAGCACGACGTAGGCGAAGATCGCCATCGAGAAGGCGAAGGGCACGTGGTAGCCCATGCCGAGCTTGCGGCAGATCTCGACCTCGCGCAGCGCCCAGGACGAGAACGACCCGATCGCGCAGAAGGTGATGATCTGCCAGAGGCCGCCCTCCTTGAGCGGCGCCAGCGCGAGCCCGTATTTGATGTCGGGCGGCGCGATGTTGATCTGCCAGATGTTCCAGGTCGGTCCCAGCGCGGCGCCGTAGACGACCAGCGCCGTGCCCAGCAGGGTGAAGAACAGGCCCGTGACGCCGAAGAAGCCGACGTAGAACGGCCCGACCCAGAAATCGAACAGGTCGCCGCCGACGAGGGTGCCGCCGCGGACGCGGTACTTCTTCTCGAAACTCAGCATCGCCATGGCGAAATGCCTCCGGATGGGTCTGCGGCCGTCGGGCGGCGGTCGGCGTCGGGCGCAGCGGGCGGGAGGATCGATCCTCCGGCCCGCCGCGGTCGTTGCGAGGCGTCCCGCGGGACGGCCTTCCGGGCACGCCCGGCCGGCCGCCGCGGGGCCGGGTCACGCCGGGGTCGGCGCGACGATCTGGAGGGAGGCCGCCTTGGAATCCTTGGCGCCCTCCAGCCAGTTGAACCGGCTGGTGCTGAGCAGGATGAAGTGGATCAGCAACGCGAGCACGAAGAGGAAGGTGAACAGAGCCACCAGCGTGCGGCGGGGATCGAACAGGAGCCAGACCTTGTGCATGGTGTCCTCCCTTACGAGATCATCGAGACGAGGCCGTGGACCGCTTGGGCTCCGCCCTCGAGCATGGCGTAGCCCTTCGGCCCGGGCAGCCAGGGGCGCCACATCCAGACCAGGATGTGCGCGACCACGGCGATCGCGGTGAAGATGATGAAGCTCGTCAGGAAGATCGCGTGGAACTCCTTGGCTTCAGGTTCCGTCAGCCCCGACAGGCTGCTCGGACGTTCGAGCGTTCCGGGATTGGCCATGGTTGAAGTACCTCCGTTTGGCTGACCGCGCGGCAGCGTCGCGCGGGGGGGAGCGCCGTGGCGGCGTTGAGGTGCCACGACCGGACTTCCACCCGTTGCCCGGACGGAAGCGTCTCGATGGGCCGAGGCGGCGCGGTGCGCGTCCGGCTCGGCCCGAAAACGTCAGCCCATGAAGGCGTAGGGGATGGCCGAGACTGCCATGGCCCTGGCCTCGCCGAAGACCGAGCGGCGCTGGGCCGGGCGCCCGGCCTCGCGCGCCGGCATCACGCGCTGGGCGACCGCGGCGGCGAGGAAGAACGGGTAGGTCGCACCGAGGATGATCTTGAACTGGACCTCCTCCTGATGGAGCCGGGACGTCGCATCGATCGATCGGGCCATGGATGTCCTCCTGGACGCTTGGGCCGGCGCGGTGCGCGGGCTCGGCGGGGTGCGGGCGGATTCGTCCGGCCGGGGCCGGGGCGAAGGAGTGAGGGCGGAAAGGCCGGGCAGGCTCGCGGCGGCGCTCATGCGGCCACCCCGAGCTTGAGGGCGCCGTGGGCGGTCTCGACGTGCGCGGACCCGACGCGGGCGGCGCCGTCGCGGCGGGCGTCGCGCTCGGCGGCGTCGCGCAGGCGCTTGGCCATCGAGATCCGGACCAGGACCGGCTGGCTCTCGACATGCGCGTCGAGGGCTGCGCGCGCCGCCTCGTCCCACGGCAGCTCGCGGTGCATCCGCGCGGGCGTCGCCTCGACCGCATCCATGTCGCGGGCGAGCGGCAGGATGTGGAAGAGCATGTCGAACAGCGCGTTGCAGACTTCCTGCACGAGGTAGGTCGCGCCCGAGTAGCCCATGAACGGGGTGCCGGTGTGCCGCCGGATGATGGCGCCGGGGAACGAGGCCGGCACGAACACCGCGCGGCAGCCACTTTCGGCCGCGTACATCCGCTCGTTGAACGAGCCGAACAGCACCAACGGCGGGGTCTTCGCGATGGCCTCGCGGACCGCGTCGTTGTCGGGCTTGGCGCCGGGCTTCCGCGCGAAGGCGAAGGTGCAGGGCAGCCCCATCTCGTCTTCGAGGAAGTGGCGCACGCCGCGCGAATAGGTTTCGGTCGCGACGATGCCGAAGCTCGCGGTGCCGAAGAAGTCCTGCGTCACCGAGCGCCAAAGGTCCCAGACCGGCTTGATCGTGGTGTGCTTCTCGCGCTCGATAAACGGCTCGGGGTCGAGGCCGAGGATCTCGCCGAGCGAGCGCAGGAACTTGGTCGTCGAGAGCACGCCGATCGGGGCCTGTAGGTAGGGCCGCTCCAGGTCCTCGCAGAGCAGGCGCCCGAACTCGCGGTAGAGGCAGACGTTGGCGTCGGCGTTGACGAGCTTGGGCACGTCGGCGAGATGCGAGCCGAGGGGGAAGACCAGGTTGATCTCGGCGCCGATGCCCTCGACCAGCCGGCGGATCTCGGCGAGATCCGAGGGCATGTTGAAGGTGCCGTAGGCCGGCCCGATCAGGTTGACGCAGGGGCGCTCCCCGTCCTTGCGGGCGGGGCGGGCCGGAATGCCCTTCTTGGCGAAGCGCTTGGCGCCGTATTCTTGCCAGAGCCAGCGCATCGCCCGGTCTGCGGTCTGCCACTGGTCCTCGTCGATGGTGCGCGGCAGGAAGCGCTGGATGTTGGTGCCCTCCGGCGTCACCCCGCCGCCGATCATCTCGGAGATCGAGCCGGTGACGACGACGCTGGGCTGGCCCGGATCGAGCACCGCGTGCGCCCGCTTCATCGCGCCCTCGGTGCCGTGGCGGCCGAGCTCCTCCTCGCCCAAGCCCGTGACGACGATCGGCAGCTCGTGCGGGGGCAGCGCGTCGGTGTAGTGCAGGACGGAGGTGACCGGCAGGTTCTCGCAGCCGACGGGGCCGTCGATGATGACCTGAAGGCCCTTGATCGCCGTGAAGACGTAGACGGCACCCCAGTATCCGCCGGCGCGGTCGTGATCGAGGACGAGCATCAGGCCATCTCCCCAATCGGGTCGTGGTCGTGCTTTTTCGGCGCGGGCGCCCGCGATACGCTCTTGCGGAGCTGCGGCACGTCCTCCCAGACGCCGGCGGCGTGACCGGTGCCGACGCCCTCGAAGAAGTCCCGCATCGCGTCGAAGCGGCCCTTGTTGCCCAGCGCGGCGTTGATCACCGTGGCGAGCGAGCCGGCGCCGGCGACGCCCATCAGGGGACGGGCCGAGATCAGGTTGGTGAAGTACAGGGACGGCGTCCCGGCCTCCTTGGCCTTCTGAACCACCGGGGTCGTACCGATGGCGAGGTCCGGCCGATATTCGCGCATCGCGGCGAGGTCGTCCTCGAGCGAGGCGCGGAACCTGACCTGGATGCCACGGGCCTCGAGCCAGTCGCGGTCGGCCTCGGCCCAGGGGGTCCTCGGGCAGGCGGTGCCGACGTAGCGGAGATCCGCGCCGCTCTCGACCAGCAGACGCCCGACGAGAAGCTCCGAGCCCTCGTAGCCGGAGAGCGTGATCCGGCCCTTGATCGGGGCCGCCGCGAGCGCACTGCGGATCGGCGGCAGCAGGCGATTCTTGGCGGCCTCGACCAGGCTCCGCGGCACGGCGCAGGCCTCGCCGATCCGGTCGAGCCAGTCACTGGTGCCGTCGACGCCCACCGGCGCCGAGCCGACGATCGGCCGGCCGGCGGCCTCGAACTCGCGGATGCTCGCGGTGTAGAACGGGTGGATCGCCGCCACCGCCGCGCCGTCGAGCGCCGCATAAAGCTCGCGCCACTCGCGTGTCGGGACCACGGGGCCGGCGGCGAGCCCCAGCGGCTCCAGCATCGCGCCGATCACCACCGGGTCGGCCGGGAACATCTCGCCCAAAAGCGTCACCGTCGGGCGCTCGGAGCGGCCGGCGCGCGGCGCCTGGACCGGTCCCTGCTCGGCCTCGGTGCGGGCGAATTTCAGCATCGCGCCGGCGAGCACGTCCTTGGCCTCGGCGTGCGTCGGAACCCCGAAGCCCGGCACGTCGATGCCGATGATGCGGACGCCGTCGATCTCCTTCGGTAGCAGGCGCAGCGGCACGCCGGAGGCGGTGGGCACGCAGAGGTTGATCACCACGACGGCGTCGTAGTCGGCGGGCTTGGCCGTGAGGAACACCGCCTCGCGGATGTCCTCGAACAGCTTGCCGGTGACCAGCGTCTCGGAGTTAAACGGCACGTAGCCGACCGAGCGCTTGGCGCCGTAGAAATGCGAGGTGAAGGTCAGCCCGTAGACGCAGCAGGCCGAGCCGGAGAGGATCGTCGCGGTGCGCCGCATGCGCAGGCCGACCCGGAGCGAGCCGAAGGCCGGGCACATGCTCTGGGGCTGGTCGTGGGGCCCGACCGGATAATCTGTCTTGAGCTGCTCCAGCGTTTCCGACATGCCGGCGGCCTCGGCGGCCGCCCGCATCACGTCCTTGCCGGAATGGCAGCCGAGCCCATCGCCCTTGGTCGCAGCGACATCGATCGGCGCGGCGGGGACCGGCGCCTGGAGGGCTTCCAGGGCGGAGGCCGGGACCTCCCGGCGGGCGCGAAGCGCTGCGATGTCAAGGGTGACGGCCATGCGGCTCAGACCTCGTCGTAGACGACTTCGAGGGACGGCTTGGTCACGTGGGCGACGCCGCACATGTCCTCGAAGGTCGCCGGCACCAGCACCACGTCGCGGCCGGTGTGCTCGCTCGAGAACAGGCCGAGGAGGCCGTCCTGCGAGAGCGGCGTCGGGTGGTTGGGCTTTGCGTCGGCGACGTTCTGGGCCAGATCCGAGAACAGCGAGCCCCAGCGCCCGTCGGGCCGGCCGATGATCTCGTAGTTCGCGCTCTTCTTGCGGATGTCGTCGTCGGCCGGGATCGACGCCAGCACCGGGATGCCGACCGCGTCGGCGAAGGCCTGGGCCTCGCCGGTGCCGTCGTCCTTGTTGATGACGAGGCCGCCGACGCCGACGTTGCCGCCGAGCTTGCGGAAGTATTCGACCGCCGAGCAGACGTTGTTGGCGACGTAGAGCGACTGCAGGTCGTTCGAGCCGACGACGATGACCTTCTGGCACATGTCGCGGGCGATCGGGAGGCCGAAGCCGCCGCAGACCACGTCGCCGAGGAAGTCGAGCAGGACGAAGTCGAAGCCCCATTCGTGGAAGCCGAGCTTCTCTAGGAGCTCAAAACCATGGATGATGCCGCGGCCGCCGCAGCCGCGTCCGACCTCGGGGCCGCCGAGCTCCATCGCGTAGACGCCGTCGCGCTTGAAGCAGACGTCGCCGATGGCGACCGCCTCGCCGGCGAGCTTCTTCTTGGTCGAGGTCTCGATGATGGTCGGGCAGGCCCGGCCGCCGAACAGCAGCGAGGTAGTGTCGCTCTTCGGGTCGCAGCCGATGAGCAGGACCTTCTTGCCCTGCTGGGCCATCATGTAGCTGAGGTTGGCCAGGGTGAACGACTTGCCGATGCCGCCCTTGCCGTAGATCGCGATGATCTGCGTCTCCTTCTTCGCCGGCGCGGTCACCACCGGATCCGGCTCGATCGCCGCCTCCGCGCGCAACGCGGCGTTGGTCAGGTGCATGTTCATGCGTTCCTCCAGTCGAGGACCATCTTCAGGCACTCGGGATCGCCGAAGGCCGTGCGATAGGCCTGCTCCGCCTCCGACGCGGGGCGCCGATGGGTGATCAGGCCGTCGAGCGATAGGGCGCCGCGGGCGATGAGCGCGCTCACCGCTGCGAGGTCGTGCGGCCGGAACTCGGCGGCGACCCGGATCCGGGCCTCGCGCAGGAAGGCCGGCGGGAACGCGAAGGAGAGCGGTGCCTCGTAGAAGCCGGCAAGCACGATCTCGCCGCCGGGGCTAAGCCGCCCGATCAGCGTGTCGAGCAGGCTCGCGTCGCCGCTGACGTCGGTGATCGTGGCGTAGTCGCGGCGCTCGTCCTGGTCGGGGTGGACGACCGGGTAGCCGAACGCGCCCCGCGACCGCACTGGATTGGTCTCCCACACGGTCGGCACCGCGCCGGACAGGGCGACGAGCCGGGCGAGCAGACGCCCGAGCACCCCGTGGCCGACGATCAGGGTGCGCTCGCCCGGGGCGCTCGCGGCCATCGCGTGGTAGGCGGTGGCGGCCAGCGCAAGCAGGATCGCCTTCTCGCCGAGGCTCGCCTCGACCGGCACCAGCTTCTCGGCCGGGACGATCAGGTGGGAGGCGGCGCCGCCGAACAGGCCGCGCACCGTGCCGAAGCAGCGCGCGCCCGGCACGAAGACCGCCTGCCCGACGCTGAGGCCGGAGCCTTCGGGTGCCATCTCGACGATCCCGACCGACTCGTAACCGGGCACCAGCGGGTAGCCCATGCCGGGGAAGCTCGGCATCCGTCCGGTCCAGAGCAGGCGCTCGGTGCCGGTGGAGATCCCGCTCCAGGTGACCGCGACCACCGCGTCGCCCTCTGCGGCCGGGGTCAGCGGAAGGCGATCGAGCGCCAACACCTCCGGTCTTTCGAGAACGACGGCGAGCGCGTCCATGTGCGGTGCCTCTTCCATCCCTGTCCGACTCTCTCGGTCGGCCGATAAGTCATCCTAGAATGACAATACAAAGCGTCAAGTCAAATTTACACTTTTGCCGACCTGCGTGCCACGATCAGGCGTGTCAGCAGGGGGCGGCGGGTCTTCACACTTCGGATTTCGGCGAAGCCCGCGGCGCGAAGCATCGCCGACAACTCCTCGGCGGTGCGGGCGCGGCCGCTGCCCATCGCCAGCAGGTAGAAGCCGAAATACGCGTCGCTGACGGGCTCGGCCCCCGGTGTCCCAGCCATCGGCTCGGCCACCAAAAGCGTGCCGCCGGACGGCAGCGCGTCGTGGGCCGCGCGCAGCAGCACCGCGACGCGGGCGTCGTCGTGGTCGTGGACGATCCGCACCAGCGAGATCGCGTCGGCGCCCCGCGGCAGGGGATCGGAGAAGAAGCTGCCGCCGCGGCAGGCGGCCGTGAGGCCGGCGGCCCCGAGCCGCGCCTCTGCCCGCGCGGCGACGGCCGGCAGATCGAACAGCATCAGGCGCAAGCCGGGGTGGCGGGCGGCGGCGGCCGTGACGAAGGCGCCCTCCCCGCCGCCGACATCCATCAGGCAGGCGTGCGAGGCGAGCGAATAGGCGTCCAACACGTCCTCGGCGATGAGCGCCTGCGAGGCCGCCATCAGGCGGCTGTAGCCGGCCACCGCGTCAGCCTCCGCGGCGTCGGGCTCGGCGGCCATCGCGTAAGGCCAGTAGCCGGAAAGACGCGTCGGCCCCGGCTCGCCGCGCAGCAGCGCCACCGGGTCGGCGAGGTCGGCGTAGAGCATGGCATGATGCTCGATCATCGCCGCCACCGAGGGGTTGCCGATCAGCGCCGCCCCGAGGTCGGCCAGCGCCCAGCGCCCGTCGGGCAGGCGGGCGATCAGGTCGAGGGAGGCGGCGGCCTTCAACAGACGCTCCGCCCGCTCCGGCGCGAGGCGGAAGCGCTCGGCCAGGACCGCGGTCGGGAGCGGGCCGGGTCGCAGCGTGTGGAACAGGTCGAGGCGGACGCAGGCGAACAGCACCTGCGAGTAGGTGAACCCGGCGCACAGGTCGAACAGCGCCCGCGTGTTCCGCTGCGCGATGCGCCGCGTCAGGGGAAACCCGGCGGCCCAGCGCTGGAACGCCGGGCTCGCCACCCGGGCGATGCGGAACGCGCGAAAGCGCTCGCGAAGGGTGGGGCGCGGGCCGCGCGCGTGCAATCTCCCAGGTGGAGAAGGCTGGAGTGAGGAGCGTGCGTCGTCCGGAAAGGTCACGCCCCTCACACTGTCCCTCTCCCCTTGGACGAGGGGACCCGCGACCGGACCGGCATCCACCTCCGACAGCATGGAAAATCCCGCCTCAGGCGAATTCGTGGGCGAGGCTCGCGGGCAGGAATAGCCGGGTCTGTGCGGCGATCTCGGCGCGGAGCGCGTCGGCGCCGGGGCAAGTCGGGATCACCTCGATCGCCTCGGCCGAGAGGCGCTTCAGGCGATCGAGTGCGCCGCCGCGGCCGAGGAGCAGGGCGGCGTTCGGGCGCCCGAGGGTTGCGTCGCGGCCGGCCGGCTTGCCGATCTCCTCCTGGCGGCAGGCGACGTCGCGCAGGTCGTCGGCGACCTGATAGGCCTCGCCGAGGCATTCCCCGAGAAGCCGCCAGGGCAGCGGCGTGGCGCCCGCGGCGGCCGCGCCCGCCACGGTGGCGGCGGCGAACAAGGCGCCGGTCTTGGCCTGTTGGTAGTTCGACAGCGCGACCTCGGCCTCCGACTCCCAGGCCTGCCCCGCGACGATGCCGGCCGGCGAGCCGACGGCGCGGGCGACGAGCCCGACCAGCGCGGCCAGCCGCTGCGGGTGCTTGGCTGCACCGCGGGCCAGCGTCTCGAACGCCAGCACGATCAGCGCGTCGCCGGTGAGCACCGCCAGCGGCTCGCCGAAGGCGACGTGGACGGCGGCCTTCTTCCGACGCGTCTCGGCGTCGTCGAAGCAGGGCAGGTCGTCGTGGACGAGGGACGCGCAGTGCAGCAGCTCGATCGCGGCGGCTGCGGCTTCGGCCCCCTGCGGGTCGTCGTCGCCGCAGGCGGCGGCCACCGCGAGGCAGAGCCGCGGTCGGATGCGGTGGCCCCCTGGGAACACCGCATAGCGGATCGCCTCCGCGAGCCGCGGTGGTGCGCCCGGCGCTTCCGCGTAGGCGACGGCGATGTCCAGGGTCCGTTCGATGCGCTGGCCTGCGTCCACCGTGGCCTCCCGTGTCAATTTGCGTTGACTTTCTCAGGTGTCATCTATGATTGACACTTGCGGCTCCGGAGATCAATGCCGGATCGTCAACGCCGCGGAGGAACGATGGCGATCGAGCGGGTCGTGGTGATCGGGGGCGGCATCGGCGGGCTCGTCGCCGCTTTGCGGCTCGCCTGCGCCGGATGCGACGTGACGCTGCTCGAGGCGGCCGACGCGCCCGGCGGCAAGATGCGCAGCGTCGCCGTCGGCGGGACCCGGATCGAGGCCGGGCCCACCGTCTTCACCATGCGCTGGATCCTCGACGAGATCTTCGCGGAAGCCGGCGCGGAGCTCGGCAGCCGCGTCGCGCTCGCGCCCGCGCGCACCCTCGCCCGCCACGCCTGGAGCGCGACCGAGCGCCTCGACCTGTTCGCCGACATCGACGCCTCCGCCGACGCCATCGCCGACTTCGCCGGGCCGCGCGAGGCCGACGGCTATCGCCGTTTCTGCGCGCGCAGCGAGCAGGTCTTCCGCACCCTCGACGCGCCGTTCATCCGCGGCGCCCGGCCGGGTCCGGTGGACCTCGCCCGCCGCGCCGGCCTGTCGGGCCTGGGCGACCTCTGGCGGATCCAGCCCTTCGCCACCTTGTGGGGCGCGCTCGGCGACTATTTTCGCGACCCGCGGCTGCGGCAGCTGTTTGCCCGCTACGCGACCTATTGCGGCTCCTCGCCGTATCAGGCTCCGGCCACGCTGATGCTCGTCGCCCATGTCGAGCAGGCGGGCGTTTGGTCGATCGCGGGAGGCTTGAGCCAGCTCGCCGCCGCGATCGCCGAGCTCGCGTCCGAGCGCGGCGCGACCCTCCGCACCGGCGCCCGGGTCGAGCGCATCCTGGTCTCGGGGGGCGCCGTCTCGGGCGTCATGCTCGTCGGCGGCGAACGGATCGCCGCCGACGCCGTGGTGATGAACGGCGACGTCTCGGCTCTGGCCGCGGGGCTGCTCGGGCCGGAGGCGGTCGGCGCCGCCGACCCGGTGCCCCCGGCCGAGCGCTCGCTCTCGGCGGTGACCTTCTGCCTGAACGCCCGCACCGTGGGCTTCCCGCTGGCGCACCACACCGTATTCTTCTCGAACGACTACCGGGCGGAGTTCGACGCGATCCGCCGCGGGCGGCTGCCGGCGGACCCGACCACCTACGTCTGCGCGCAGGACAGGGTCGGCGACGCGGCGCCGGACGGGCCGGAGCGCCTGCTCTGCCTCGTCAACGCGCCGGCCGTGGGCGAGCGGCGCTTCACGAAACCGGAGATCGACGCATGCGAGACGACGATGCGGGCACGGCTGGCGGTGTGCGGCCTGACGATCGCGGCGGCCGAGACGGCGACCACCACGCCGGCCGGCTTCGCGACGCTGTTCCCGGCGACGGGGGGCGCGCTCTACGGCCGGGCCTCGCACGGCTGGAGCGCGACGTTCAAGCGGATGGGCGCACGGACGCGGCTCCCGGGCCTGTACTTGGCGGGGGGCAGCGTGCACCCGGGGCCGGGGGTGCCGATGGCAGCGCAGTCGGGGCGGATCGCGGCGGACACGCTGCTGGCGGACAGGCGGGCGGCGCGCCCCGTTTCGACACGCCGGTCGCCCGCGACGGCTACGTCTGGTGGTACGTCGACGCCCTGAGCGCGGACGGCAGCCAGGGGCTGACCATCATCGCCTTCATCGGCAGCGTGTTCTCGCCGTACTACGCCTGGGACGCCACGCGGAACCCGTTCGAGCACTGCGCCGTCAACGTCGTCCTCTACGGCGCGCGCGAGAACCGCTTCTGCATGACTGAGCGCGGCAGCAAGTCCCTGTCGCGCGACGCGAACAGCATCCGCATCGGTCCGAGCGGCATGGCCTGGGACGGCACGGCGCTGACCCTCACCCTCGACGAGACCACGGCGCCGATCCCCTCCCGGGTGCGCGGCACGGTCAAGCTCTATCCCGCCGGGATTACGCCTGGCCCCTTCACCCTCGACGCGCACGGCGCGCATCGCTGGTGGCCGATGGCGCCGTCCTCGCCCGTCGAGGTCGCCCTCGATGCGCCCGCGATGCGCTGGTCCGGCACCGCCTACTTCGACACCAACCACGGCGACACGCCGCTGGCCGACGCCTTCACGAGCTGGACCTGGTGCCGGGCCGACCTCAGCGACGGCGCGGCAATCCTCTACGACGTCCGCCGCCGCGATGGCTCGGGCCAGAACCTCTCGCTCCGCTTCGACCGCGACGGCACCCGCCGCGACATCCGCCCGCCACTCGCCGCCGCCCTGCCCGCGACGCGGTTCTGGCGCGTGCCGCGGGAGACCCGCAGCGACGACGGGCGGGCCGAGTTGGTGCGGACCTTCGAAGACACGCCGTTCTATTCCCGTTCGCTGCTCTCGGCGCGCCTTGCTGGCGAGGCGGTGCGCCCCGTCCACGAGAGCCTGTCGCTCGACCGATTCCGCAACCCGCTGGTGCGGCTGATGCTGCCGTTCCGGATGCCACGGCGGGCGTGACGGCTTGGTGCCGTCGGTTTAGCGCCGCGCCCGCCGCGCCGGAGCGGGTTGAGAGTAGCGGGTCACCCCAGCCGCTCGGCGATGTGGTCGGCGACGCGCAGCGCGTTGGCGATGATCGTCAACGTCGGGTTCACCGCGCCGATCGACGGGAAGAAGCTCGCGTCGGTGACGTAGAGGTTGTCGAGCTCGTGCGCCTTGCAATTCAGGTCGAGCACCGACGCCTTCGGGTCGGTGCCGAAGCGCAGCGTGCCGGCCTGGTGCGCGGTACCGCTTAAGGGGATGTCCTTGCCGAGGTAGAGCGAGCGCTCGAACAGGTAGGTGTAGAGGCCGCCGGGCCGGAGCAGGTCCTCGAGCTTGCCGCGCAGGCGGTCGTGCGCCTTGCGGTTGGTCTCGCGCACGTCGAGGATGACGCGGCCGTCATGGCCGAGCATCACCCGGTTGTCGGGGTGCGGCAGGTCCTCGCTCTGCAGCCAGAAATCCATGGAGTGGCGAGCCACCATGTCGAACGGGGCGTCGGGCAGGAAGCCGGTCCATTTCGGGAACTCTTCGCCGCGGATCTGTTCCGGATGCGTCTTGGCGCACATCTGGATCAGCCCCATCGGGAACTCCCAGTCCTTCGACTCGAAGTAGAAGTCCGAGACCGCGAGCGTCTTCTGGAAGACGGTGTCGTTGACCTCCTTCGAGAGCGCCATCAGCACCGACATGGTGTGGCGCATGTAGTTGCGCCCGACGTGGTCCGACCCGTTGGCGAGCCCGTTCGGATGGGCCGAATTGGCCGAGCGCAGCAGCAGCAGCGCCGAGGAGAGCGCGCCGCAGGCGACCACGACCACGTCCGCCGAGTAGCGCTCCGCCCTCCCCTCGCGGGTGACGTTGACCGCGCTCACCGTGCGGCCGGACGGGTCGGTCTCGAGCGTCGAGACGTAGGCGTTGACGAGCAGGGTGACGTTGTCGTGCCGGGCCAGCGTCGGGTCGACGGTCATCACCTGCGCGTCGGCCTTGCCGTTGAGCAGGCACGGGAACCCGTCGAAGGCGTCGCAGCGGATGCAGATGCTCGTCGGGGTCGGCTTGCCGTCGCGCTCGTCGAGCTTGATCCCGAGGGGCAAGTGGAACGGGTTGAGGCCGAGCTTGCCCCAATCGTCCGAGAGCTTCTGGATGCGCGGCTCGTGGCTGACGGGGGGGTGGTCGTAGGGGGCGCTCGACCACGGCTCGTTCGGGTCCTCGCCGCGCTGGCCGTGCACCGCGAACAGCGCCTCGGCCTGCGCGTAGTACGGTTCGAATTCTGCGTAGGAGACCGGCCAGGCCGGCGAGAGGCCGTCCACGTGGCGGACCTCGCCGAAGTCGCGCTCGCGCATCCGGAACAGGGCCGCGCCGTAGACCTTCGAGTTGCCGCCGACATAGTAGTGCAGCGCCGGGCTGAAGGTGCGCCCGTCGCCGCCGTACCAGGTCTCCTTCGCCTGGTAGGCGCCGTCGACGAAGACGGTCTTGGACGACCAGTTGTCCTGCGAGCGCGGAAGGTAGTCGCCGCGCTCCAGCAGCAGGATGCGCTTGCCGGTCTTCGCCAGCCGCGACGTCAGGGAGCCGCCGCCGGGGCCCGAGCCGATCACGATGACGTCGTAATGGTCTTCTCGCATCGGTCGGCCTCGCACTGCGGTATGCTCGAGAGAACGCGTTCGCCGGCCAACGGCACAGGGCAGGCGGCGTTCCGGGTCGGCCGGTCACGGCATCGTGCGCGCTGCGATGCAGCAAACGGGCCCGCCTCGCGCATCCGGCCGGGCAACTGCGGCGGGCGAGCGGCGTTGGCCCCACGAAACCCGATGCCGCCCCTCCCGTCTCCCTGCTTGGATCCCTCAATGCCCGTCACCCCAGGCGCCCGATGACGTGGTTCGATCTCGTGGCTTTGCCGCTGCTGGCGAAGGTCTGCCTCGTCTTCATGTTTCCGCTCAGCGCCTACGACAAGGTCGCGCACTGGGACGAGGCGATGGAGCAGGCACGCTCAGGCCCCCTGCCCTTCCCGGCGCTGCTGCTCGTGCTCGGCATCCTCGTCGAGGCGGTGACGCCGGTGCTGATCGTCGTCGGCGTTTTCGACCGCGCGGCGGCCTTCGTGCTCGCCGGCTTCTGTGCGGTCACCGCGCTGATGTACCACCCGTTCTGGCGCTTCCCGGGCTTCTGGTCGAGGGACGGCGAGGGCCGCGCCCATGTCTGGAACTTCTTCAAGAACTTCGGACTCGTGGGCGGGCTTCTGCTGGTGGTGGTCGGCGGCGCCTATGCGCCAGCCTCGCAGGTGGTCGCCCACCCGCTCTCGAGCGGTCCGCAGGCCGCCCCGGCCGTGTCCGCCGCCGACCGTTGACGACCCGCGCGCTTGTACACTCCGATAGGGAAACCGACATGGCCGATCAACAGAACGGCGGTCCGCCGCCCACGATGCCCTACTGGCACGTCTACACCGACGCCGAGGGTGTCAGCCGGCAGGAGCGCTTCGCGCTTTCGGACTTCACGTTCGAAGGCATCGACCCGCAGACCGCGCCGCAATGGAACGACAAGCAGGAGCCGTCGAAGGCCAACGTCACCTTCACGGTGCTGCCGGTCGGCTGGGTCGGGCAGTGGCACGAGAACCCGCGGCCGCAATGGATCGCGATCCTGTCGGGTCGCTGGTTCGTCGAGACCATGGACGGCACCCGCGTCGAGATGGGGCCGGGCGAGCTGATGATGGGCGAGGACCAGAACACCAGGGCGCGCGACGGACGGAAGGGCCACCTTTCCGGCACGGTCGGGACCGAGCCGTGCACGATGATCGTCACCGGCCTCGACGTGACGCCGACCGTGAACCAGCCCGGACGCTTCAAGTAGGTTTGGCGGCGATGGATGGTTTCGAGGTCACGCAGCCGCGGTTCAAGGCCTTCGTGCTGCCGAACGCGCCGCTGGAGACGCTCGCCGAAGGCTTCCGCTGGTGCGAGGGGCCGGTCTGGTTCGGCGACCGCGACGAGCTGCTGTTCTCGGACCTGCCCAACGACCGGGTGATGCGCTGGAGCGAATCCGGCGGCGTGTCGGTGTACCGTTCGGGCACCGGCTTCGAGAACGGGCACGCCCGCGACCGCGAGGGGCGCCTGCTCTCGTGCTCGCACCGCGACCGCCGGATCACCCGCACCGAACACGACGGCACGATCTCCGTCTTGGTCGAGCGCTATCGGGGGCGCCGGCTGAACTCGCCGAACGACATCGTCTGCAAGTCCGACGGGACGATCTGGTTCAGCGACCCGCCCTACGGCATCCAGACCGACTACGAGGGCGGCAAGCAGGAGGCGGAGCTTCCCGCCGCACTCTACCGCTTCGACCCGCGCGACGGCTCGCTCGACGTCGTCGCCGACGACTTCGACGGGCCGAACGGCCTCGCCTTCTCGCCCGACGAGACCAAGCTATACGTCGCCGAGAGCGGGCTGCAATTCGCCGACGACCCGAAGCGGTTCATCCGCGTCTTCGACGTCGTGCAGGACGGGTCGCTCTCGGGCGGCAGCCTCTTCCACACGGTCGAGCCGGGCTTCGCCGACGGCTTCCGCCTCGACGAGGACGGCTTCCTCTGGTCGAGCGCCGGCGACGGCGTGCATTGCATCGATCCGCACGGCGAGCGTGTCGGCAAGATCCTGGTGCCGGCGACGGTCTCGAACCTCGCCTTCGGCGGGCGCAACCGCAGCCGCCTGTTCCTCTGCGCCTCGCACACGCTGTATGCGATCTACACCAACCGGCGCGGGGCGCGCCTCCTGTGAGCGCGGGCATCCGAGGGATCACCGGCTTTGAGCGCACCGTTGCGGACCTTGCGCGGACGGAAGCGTTCTACCGCGACGGGCTCGGGTTTGCGCAGGTCGGGTCGATCGAGCCGCTGCCGGCGGCAATCGCCGACGCTTACGGCTCAGACGGCGCCGTGGCCGCGCGCCTGACGATGCGGCTCGGCGCACAGTTCGTGGCGTTCCTGGCCTTCGACCCGCCGGGTGCGCCTTACCCGGATGTGCCGCTCGCGAACGATCCGGTGTTCCAGCATCTCGCGATCCCCGTGCGTGCGATGGAGGCCGCCCACGCGCAACTCCTGCGACTGTCGCCGCAGTCCATCAGCCACGGCGGGCCGCAGGTGCTGCCCGAGAGCTCGGGCGGCGTTACCGCCTACAAGTTCCGCGACCCGGACGGGCATCCCCTCGAACTGATTGCCTTCCCCGGCGGCCCGGCCGCGGAGCGATGGCGGACGGCGCCGGGCCTGTTCCTCGGCATCGACCATTCGGCGATCACCGTGACGAACCTCGATCGCGCGTTGGGCTTCTATGCCGACCTGCTCGGGTTACGCGTGGCCGGGCGCGGGCTGAACGCGGGCGAGACCCAGGCGCGCCTCGACGGTGTTCCCGATCCCGTTGTCGATGTCGTCGGCCTCGAACCGCCGGTCTGCGTCACGCCGCACCTGGAACTCCTGCATTACCGTCGGCCCGACACGAAGCGGCCGACGCCGGCCCCCTACGGCCCGCGCGACCCGGCGACGACGCGGCTCGTGTTCGAAGCCGACGACGTCACCGCCACCACGGAAGCGATCCGGCGGGCGGGCTACCGGGTCCGCCTGTCGGCCGACGGCCGCAGTGCCTACGCCGAGGGTCCGGACGGGCACGGGCTCCGGGTCGTCGGCAGCGCGGGCGGCGCGTCGGACCGGTAACCACCCTCGTCCGTTGTGCGCAATCGGGTTCTTCACTGCAACTCCAGATCGTGGCATGTGCCGTGCTCCGCCGGCCCTGTCCCAGGTGGCGGCCGCCTCGGCCCGGAGACCCGCATGACCCGTTTCCCGCTCCTCCGCCACGTCGTGATCGGCGGCGTCGTGCTCGCCGGCTTGGCCGTCGCACCGACATCCGCCGAAGAGGCCACCACCGCCGAGCAGACCGTCGACGCGATGAACAAACTGTGGGGGCAGCATCCCGGCATGCGGGCGAACCACGCCAAGGGCACGGTCGTCGAGGGCAGCTTTACCCCGAGCACAGAGGCGGCCAGGCTCAGCAAGGCCTCGGTTTTCTCCGGCCCCGCTGTTCCGGTCACCGGGCGGTTCTCGGACGCGACCGGCATCCCGACCATCCCCGACGGCTCGGCCGACGCCAACCCGCACGGGCTCTCGCTGAAGTTCAAGCTGGCCGACGGCAGCGAGATGGACGTCGTCACCAACAGCCTGAAATACTTCCCGGTCGCCACCGGCGAGGAGTTCCGCGACCTGCTCGTCGCGATCGCCAAGAGCGGGAAGGATGCCGGGACGCCGACGCCGGCCGAGGCCTTCGTTGCGAGCCATCCGGCCGCCGGCAAGGCCGGCGCCACCGCCAGGACGCCGACGAGCCTGGCGCGTCAGACCTATAACGGCGTCAACGCCTTCGTCCTCGTCGACGCGGCCGGCAAGCGGCAGGCCTTCCGCTACCGTATCGTGCCGGTGGAGGGCGAGGAGCTGCTCGCGGCCGAGGAGGGCGCCAAGCAGGCGCCGGACTACCTGATGTCCGAGATCCGCACGCGGCTCGGCACGGCACCGGTCGCCTACAAGGTGCTAGCCCAGCTCGCCGAGGCCGGCGACCGGACCGACGACGCGACCAAGCCCTGGCCCGAGGAGCGCCGGTTGGTCGACATGGGCACCCTGACGCTGACCAAGCCCGTCGCCGACAGCGCGAGCGCTGAGAAGGCGCTGCTGTATCTTCCGAACGCCCTCACCGACGGGGTCGAGGTGTCGGACGACCCGTTGATCGACGCGCGGGTCCAGGCCTACGCGGTCTCATTCGGGCGGCGCTCGCAGTAGAGGCTCGGCGCATCGCCCGTTTCACCAGATGCGGGTGACGCGGCCGTCGAAGACGGCATCGGCCGAGACCAGCGGCATCGCGTGGATCAAAGCCGTTGCCGCCAGGAGACGGTCGAACGGATCGCGATGCGGCCAATCCATGCTGCCGGCCATCAGGCAGATATCACTGGTCAGCGACGCAGATCTTCCGCCCTGCCTCAGTAGGAGGTCAACGAGGCTGTCGGCGAAGGGGGCCATGTCTGGCCATTTGCCGAGGCGGACCTTCTGACCGATCTCGAAGAACGTGATCGGACTCACATAAACGGTCGTAGCGGCAGATATGCTCTGCCGTGCCACCTGCGAGAGGCGACGATCGTTCGTCAGCGACCAAGCCCAGGTATGCGTGTCCAGAAGGAGACTTGCGCTCAACGCTCACCCTCCCACAGGGCGAGTTCCTCGGCGTTCATTGGTTCGAAGAAATCGGGACCCGAACCTGCGACCTGACCTTCCAAGAGCCCGATCTTGAAGGTGGTCTTCGGGATGGCGACCAGTTGTACGACGGGCTCGCTTCCGCGGGCGATGATGACCTCCTCGCCACGCAAAGCCGCCTCGATCAGCTTGGACAGCTGAGTCTTCGCTGCGTGAACGGTGACCTGCATGGCGAACTCTCATCGCGAAACGTCGCGATCTTAGCTAACTCGACTAACCTTTCAAGGCGCATGGACGTCGCCCGTCTGATATCGAGTCGCGAGCCGAACCCAGGACCGACACCCCGGGCTTGACGCCCCCCAGCCCCCGCGTCCAATGCCGCCGTTTCCACGGGAGGCCCCGATGCTTTTCGCCCTGCCCTTTCCGGCCATCGACCCGGTCGCCGTCGCGATCGGGCCGATCACCATCAAGTGGTACGCCCTGGCCTACATCGCCGGGCTGATCGGCGGGTGGTTCTATGCGCGCCGCCTCGTGATGGCCGAGCGCTACTGGGGCGTGGTGCGCCGTCCGACCACCGTGGACATCGACGACATGATCGTCTGGGTGGCGCTCGGCGTCGTCCTCGGCGGGCGGATCGGCTACGTGCTGTTCTACAATCTGCCGATGTACCTCGACGATCCGATGGAGATCCTGGCGATCCGCAATGGCGGCATGTCGTTCCACGGCGGCTTCCTCGGGGCGGTGCTGGCGATGCTGCTGTTCGCGCGCTCGCGCAAGCTCGGTGGCTACACGCCGCTCGACCTCGCCGCCGTGGTGGTGCCGATCGGGCTGTTTTTCGGCCGCATCGCCAACTTCGTGAACGGCGAGCTGTGGGGCCGGGTCGCGCCCGACTTCGCCTACGCCGTCGTCTTCCCCACCGGCGGCCCGCTGCCGCGCCACCCGAGCCAGCTCTACGAGGCCGCGACCGAGGGGTTGCTGCTGTTCATTGTGATGGCGCTGGCGGTGAACCGCTTCGGCTTCCGGAAGCCGGGCCTTCTCGGCGGCATCTTCGTCCTCGGCTACGCCGTCACCCGGACCGTGTGCGAGCTGTTCCGTGAGCCGGACCGCCAACTCGGCTACCTGTTCGGCGCCCATCTCGGGCCGCTGGGCGGCGGCGTGACCATGGGCATGCTGCTCTGCGTCCCGATGGCCCTCGTCGGGCTCGTCTTCATCGGGCTCGCCGCCCGCGGCGTGACGCGACCACGACACCCGGCCGAGGCCTCCCCGGTTCCCATGGCGCCGGCACCGGACGGTTCGGTGCGGCCTTGAGCGCTACGCCGCTCGGCGCCGAGATCGCCACGCTAGTCCGCGAGACCGGCCCGATCGGGATCGACCGCTACATGGCGCTTTGCCTTGGGCATCCGGTGCACGGGTACTACTACACCCGCGACCCCTTGGGCCCGCGCGGCGACTTCACCACCGCCCCCGAGATCAGCCAGATGTTCGGCGAGCTGATCGGGATCTGGATCGCCTCGGTCTGGGCTGCGATGGGGACGCCGGCCCCGCTGCGCCTGGTCGAGCTCGGCCCCGGGCGCGGCACATTGATGGCCGACGCGCTGCGGGCGCTGCGCACCGTGGCGCCGACGGCCGCGATCGACCTCCATCTCGTCGAGACCAGCCCGGTCTTGCAGACGGCGCAGACGGCGGCGCTCGCGGCCGCCGCGCCGACCTGGCATGCCGACGTCGCCGCGGTGCCGCACGGCCCGGCCATCGTGGTCGCCAACGAGTTCTTCGACTGCCTGCCCGTGCGCCAGTTCGTGCGCACCGCCCGCGGGTGGTGCGAGCGGCTGGTCGGCGTCTCGGACGGTGCGCTCGCCTTCGGGCTCGCACCGGACCCGAACCCCGCGATCGGCGCCGTCGCAGTTGAGGGCGCCGTGATGACCCTGCCCGCGCTCGCGCTCGACCTGACCCGTGCCCTGGCGCGACGCGTCCGCGACCAGGGCGGTGCCGTTCTGGTGATCGATTACGGTCATGCCCGGCCGGGCTTCGGCGATACGCTGCAGGCGGTGGCGGCGCATCGCTTCGTCGGGCCGCTCGACGCGCCGGGCGAGGCCGACCTCACGGTCCACGTCGACTTCCCGGCGCTGGCACGCGCGGCCTCGGAGGCGGGCGCCGCGATCCACGGCCCGGTCGACCAGCGCGACTTCCTCGACTCCCTAGGCCTGCCCGCCCGCGCGGCGCGGTTGACGGCGCGGGCGACGCCGGCCCAGGCCGAGGCGATCACGGCGGCGGCGCGACGCCTCACCGATCCGGCCCCCGGCGGCATGGGGAGCCTGTTCAAGGCGATGGCGATCACCCATCCCGCGCTCGCTCCGCCGGGCTTCGCGCCGGGCTAAAGCGGCGGGCGAGCCATCGTCAGCCTCGCCGCCTTCGGTTATCGACGGGGCCGACGTGATCCCGCATCGCGGGTGCCAACCCTCGCCAGGAGCCGCCATGTTCGTCGAAGCGCCGGAACTCAGCTCGCATTCGAGCATCCGCCACGCGTTCTTCACTCGGCAGGGCGGCGTCTCCGAGGGCCTCTACGCTTCCCTCAACGGCGGGCTCGGCTCGCAGGACAGGCCCGAGGCCGTCGCCGAGAACCGGGCGCGGATGTGCGCGCAGCTCGGGCTGCCCGCCGATCGGATGGCGAGCCTCTACCAGGTGCATTCCGCTGAGGCCGTCGTGGTCGCGGCGCCGTTCCCCGTGGACGAGCGCCCGAAGGCCGACGCCATGGTGACGCGGGTTCCCGGCCTCGCGCTCGGGATCGCGACGGCCGATTGCGGCCCGATCCTGTTCGCCGATCCCGAAAACGGCGTCGTCGGCGCCGCCCATGCGGGTTGGAAGGGGGCGCTGACCGGCGTGGTCGAGGCGACGGTCGCGGCCATGGAAGGTCTCGGCGCCCGGCGCGGAGCGATCGTCGCCGTCCTCGGCCCGACGATCTCGCAGGCTGCCTACGAGGTCGGCGCCGACTTCATGGCGCGCTTCCGCGACGAGGCGCCGGGGTCCGACCGGTTCTTTTCGGACGGTTCGCGCCGCGGCCATGCGCAATTCGACTTGTCCGGGTTCGTGCGCATGCGTCTGGAGCAGGCGGAGATCGGCGAAGCCGCGATCCTCGGCCTGTGCACCTACGCCGACGCCGAGCGCTTCTACAGCTATCGTCGAACCACCCACCGCGGAGAAGCGGATTACGGGCGGCTGATCTCCGCCATCGCCCTGACTCCATGAAGCTGGTTCCCGGAATGCGACAATCTGTCCAACGCTGAGACGGGAAAAAAGCGTGGCCGCAAGTGAACCTTGACCATTCGAGGGTGTTTATCGCTTCAGGTACCAAGGGATAACGGCGGGGCGCCACAAAGGGGCCGTCTTCAGGACGGTCGGCGTTACCGCGATGCAACAGCATCCTTGGAGCCGTTGACTTAAAGACGGGCAATCGGTGCCGGACGGGGCAAAAGTCCGGCGGCACCAGATGGAATGAGGACCAGACCATGAAATCCATGCTTCGGGGCGTCACCGCCCTCGCCGGCATCGCGCTCGCCGGCTCCGCCTTCGCTGCCGACCTTCCGCGTCGCGCACCGCCGCCGGTGTTCACGCCCGTTCCGGTGTTCACCTGGACCGGCGCCTACTTCGGTATCAACGCCGGCTACGGCTTCGATGCCAGCGAGCGCCGCGGCGCCACCGTCGTCGGCGTCT
>NZ_VRUW01000064.1:0-29519 GCF_008039475.1 Methylobacterium sp. WL12
GGGCAAGCCGGACAACGTCATCGGTTCGGTCCTGGGGCGGGGCGGCGCCGGGTCGGGTTGAGGGGATCGCGCGGCACCGGGCGCCGCGACGCGAGGGGTTCTCAGTCGGTGATGAAGCCGACGCGGCCGCGGTAGCCGCGCCCGAGGGGGGCGGTGCCGACGGTGCCGTAGACGCGGTTGATCTGTCCGAGCAGGATCGCCTGGCCGTCGGTGGCGTCGACGAAGGCGTCGTCGGGGCGCGTCACCTGGCGGGGCTCCATCGCCTTGGCGATGTAGGGGGTGACCATGATCATCAGCTCGGTCTCCTGCCGCTGGTAGTCGCGCGAGCGGAACAGGGCGCCGAGGATCGGCAGGTTGACGAGGCCGGGCAGGCCGGTGATCGCCGCCTTGCTCTTCTGCTGGATCAGGCCCGCGGTCATCATCGTGGCGCCCGAGGCGAGCTCGACCGTCGTCTCCGACTTGCGCACCGTCAGGCCGGGGACGGCCGAGGTCGTGTTGCCGCTGACGAACGAGTAGGAGTTCTGCGGGTCGATCTCGCTCACCGACGTGCCGACGCGCACGGAGATGCGGTTCTCGGCCATCACCACCGGGGTGAAGTTGAGGGTGACGCCGTAGGGCTTGAAGGTGATGCCGACCACGCAGGTCGGCTGGGTGCCTGCAACGAGGCTCGGCGTGCAGCTCTGGCTCGACGGCACCGGCAGCTCGCCGCCGGCGGTGAAGTTCGCCGACTCGCCCGAGATCGCGGTGAGCGTCGGCTCGGCGAGCACCCGCGAGACGCCGGCCTGCTCGAAGGCGCGGAGCGTCGCCGTGATGCTGGCTCCGCCCGTCCCGTTGAGGGTGCCGGAGATGAGGTTCCCACTCGGGAACTGGCCGCCCGAGAGGGCGAGCGGCGTCACGTTGGCGAGGTTCAGGCCCGACCAGCTGCCGCTGACGTTGATCCCGAACTGCTTGAGCACGGTGCGCGCGACCTCGACCACGGTGACGCGCAGCATCACCTGATCCTTGTTGCGGATCGTGAGGTTGTTGATCACGGCGCCGCGCGTGGCGGCGCCGCCCGCAGCGGCACCCGCGCCGCCTCCCCCGGAGACGCCGACGAAGGCGTTGGCGATGTCGATCGCCTGCTGCGCCTCCGACGACGAGCCGACCGACCCCGACAGCAGGATCGAATCGCCGGTGACGCGCACGTCGAAGCGGCCGCTGGGAATGCTCTGCCCGAGGAGCTGACGCAGCGCCCCGAGCTTGAGGTCGCGCGCCACCGTGACGTCGAGCGCCGCGATCTGGCGGCCCTCGGCGTCGAGGATGAAGATCGAGGTCGCACCGTCGGCCATGCCGATGACGAAGACCTTGCGGGTCGAGCGCACCACGGCGTTGGCGACCGCGGGGTTGGCGACGAACACCTCCTTGGCGTCGCGCGGCAGGTCGACGATCACGGAGCGGCCCGCGGTCAGCTCGATCTTGCGGGTCGTTGTCGCCTCGGCCTGCCCCACGGACAGCACCGGGGCGGGGCCGAGCACCGCCCGCTCCTGCGCCGAGGCCGGCGCGGTCCCTACCGCGGCCACCAGGGCGAGCAGGGCGGCGAGCGAGCGGGCGCGTGGGTGGGCGAGGGCGCCCGCGGGAGGGCCGGCGGCCATGGATCCGGACTCCGTCATCGGCTGCACCTCATCGTGCGGTTCGGGCATCTTGGGGCTCACCGCGTCTGCTGCCGGCTGACGCCGAAGCGCATCACCGTCAGGGCCGCCTCCTGGGGAGCGGCCTCGGCCTCCGGCGGACGGCCGGAATCGGCGAGGCTGCGCAGGGCGAGCGAGAGGGAGCCGACCTTCTGGGCCAGCGTGATCTTCTCGGCCTGGCCGGGGGTCAGGGCGAGGGTGGCGGTCTCGCCAGTGACGACGTTGGTGCCGTTCTTCTCCTGGATCAGCTGGCCGACGGCGAGGACGCGCACGTCGGTCAGGATGGTCTGGGAGACCTGGACGTCGCTGCCGGTCGACTTCGAGTTTTCCTCGTCCCGGAAGGTGCGGATCACGTCGACGCGGTCGTTGGGCAGGATGAAGCCGCCGGCCGAGTTGGTGCCGCGGCTGTCGGTGACGATCGCCACGGCGCGCATCCCGGCGGGCAGGATCGCGGCCATGAAGCCGCTGTCGGGGCGCACGAGCTTCTGCGGACGGATCGGCTCGCCGGACAGGAAGGCCGAGCGGGTCGTCGCGCCGGCCGTCTCCTCCAGCGCCTTCGGCACGTCCTTGCGAGTGATGTAGCCCGGGGTCAGCGCGTCGTCGGGCCATTTCTGCCAGCGCAGGTCGGCCGGCTGCAGCACCTGCCCCATCGGCAGCTCGGCGGCCGCGACGAGGACGTCGGTGGTCGGCGCCGCGGGCGCCTCGACCTTGACGACCGTCGGCGGGGGCGGCGGGTCGCCGCCGCTCATCAGGAGAGCCGCTCCACCGCCCGCGACGAGGGCGATGGCGAGGACGGCAAGACGCGCTGGTTTCATCGTCGGGCCAAAGCAGGGGACGGCAGGAGTGCCATCCGTTTCCCGACGGTAGGGGCGAAGTCCTCAAATTAGGGTTAAGGAGCGATGACCGCCCGGTTTTTGCCGATGTCCTGTTGCGGACGGCCCCGGAATCAACCGCCGAGGGCGCGCGTCCAGACCAGCGTCTCGGGCAGGATCATCAGGGCGGAGGCCGCCAGCGCGATACCGTAGGGGATGCCGGTCTTGGCGTCGTGCAGGTGCAGCGCGAAGGGCAGGCGGGCGACGGTCCGAGGCAGGGGATGGCTGCGCGCGAGCAGGATCGCCAGGGTCAGCGCCCCGCCGAAGATCGAGGCGACCAGAAGGTAGTCGAGGAGCTGGTCGAACCCGATCCACAGCGCGGTCGCCGCCGCGAGCTTGGCGTCGCCGCCGCCGATCTTGCCAAGCGCGAACAGGGTAAAGGTGACGGCGAGCACGAGCGCGCCGGCCGCGAGGTGCATCCCGATCTCGGGCAGGCTGAACAGGCCGGTGGCGGCCACCGCGCAGAAGCCGGCGATCAACGCCAGCGAAATGCGGTTCGGGATCAGCATCGTGAGGAGGTCGCTCGCCGCGGCGTAGGCCATGAAGAACGGGAAGACGACGAGGAGTCCGAAGCCCGCCAGACCGGTGCTTGCCATCACGCTCGCCATGACCGTTGCCATCATCCTTGCCGCCGCGGTCGACCCGACCGTCGAGGTGGCGTTCGAGGCCCAGTGTCGGGCGAGGGCATGAAGAAAGCGCAAATCACGGCTGGGAGAGCCGGGGCGTCGCGCAAGACGCCGGCCTCGCGGCCGACGACGCGAAGCCGATCCCGCCACCGCGGGATCGGCTTTGGCCCGCGAGGGGGCAGGGCGTGCGCGACCGCGACCGGACGCACCCCGACGTGTCGTTGCGCGGCCGCGACGAGCGGGCGGCCCGGCGTCCTCGCCGCCCGATCCCCCGGCCGCCTTCCATGAGGCGCCGGGGATCGGGCGGATGCCGCCGACTGCGCCGTTTCCAGCGGTTGCGACGCCGACTTACTGGACGAGGTTGGCGGCGACGCCGTTGAAGGTCGTGGTCAGCTTGCTGCCCAGGAGCTTGAGGGAGCCGATGATGACCACGGCGACGAGGGCGGCGATCATGCCGTATTCGATGGCGGTGGCGCCGGACTCGTCGGAAGCGAACTTCTTGAACATGGTCTTCATGGTTGTGATCCTTGGTCGAAACACTTGCGAGGTGAACCGTCGAAGATCTGCTGTTTCGATCGGCGGCAGACGAAGAATGGCCGCCTCGCCTTGCCATTCGGTTAAATCGGTCCGCGAAAGCGGTCATCGAGGCCAAGACCTTCGGCATGGTGAAGAAAGCGTAAGATTTGGCGAGAACCGTGCCGGCCGCTTTAGCGCTTCTTTCACCAAATCCGTGTTGTCTCTTGTGACGAGCGGGTCGCCAGCTCCGTAGCACCGCACCTGCCTGCGGCGGCGACGCCTCGGCCCCGCACCCCAGCGTATGGATGAGTTCGAACAGCCGATGCGCCCGACCCCGCCCCGCCTCTCCCGACATGCTTTCAAGGCCAAGCGCCTGCCGAGCGCGGCCCTTGCCGTCGCGTTGCTCGTCACAGCAGCCCCGGCGCTGAGCGCCGAGACGCTGCCGGTCGTCACGGTGGTGGTCGACAACGCCAAGGTCATGCGCCTGCCGGAGCGGACGCAGACGGTGATCGTCGGCAACCCGATCATCGCCGACGTGACGCTGCAGAAGAACGGCGTGCTGGTGCTGACCGGCAAGAGCTTCGGCGCGACCAACCTGATCGCCCTCGACGCGGCCGGCGCGATGCTGGCCGAGACGACGATCCGGGTCGAGGCCTCCCAAACATCGGTGATCACCGTCCAGCGCGGCGCCGAGGAGCGGAACTCGTATTCCTGCACCCCGTACTGCCAGCCCTCGGTGCAGCTCGGCGACTCGACCAAGTATTTCGGCGAGGTCAGCGGCCAGGCCGAGAGCCGCCGCAGCCTCGCCACCGCCGGGTCGACGCCGGCCGGGCACTGACGCTTCGGGCTGCCCGGAGCGTCCGCTAACCGCCGCCGCGACCGGGCAGCACCGCCTCCAGCGCCGCCAGCACCTGCGACAGGTCGGCCTCGTCGACCCAGACGTGCGGGCTGATCCGAAGGCGGCCGAGCCGGGCGCTGACGAAGACGTTCCGATGTCGCAGTTGCGCGACGAGATCCTCCGCGTCGACGCCCGGCACAGTGAGGCCCAGGATGTGCGGGCAGCGCAACGCGCGCGGCGGAACCGCGAGGCCCAGGGCCTCCACACCGTCGGCGAGGCGGTCGGTCGAGGCCCGGAGCCGGCCCGCGATCGCCGGCACACCCCAGCCCGCGACCAGTTCCAGCCCCGTGGCCGCCATCGGCAGGCCGACCGGATCGTGGCATTCGCCCCGGTCGTAGCGGCGCGCGCCCACGGCCGGCGGGCGGTTGCCGGCGTTCTCCGCGAGCGGCGCCCCGTCCTGGCGGTGAGGCGCCGCATAGAGGAAGGCGAGGCTGTAGGGGCCGAGCACCCACTTGTAGGTCGGGAAGGCCAGGAAGTCGGGCTTCCACCGCGCCACGTCGATGGGCACGGCGCCGACCGCCTGGGTCGCATCCACCATCAGGGCGGCGCCGGCCGCGCGGACGGCCGGGGCGAGGCGGTCGAGGTCGATGACCGTGCCGTCGGCCCAGTGCAGCGGCGTCAGGGTCGCGACCGCGAGCGGCGGCGCACCGGGGCGGACGACCGCTTCGAGGAGCGCCACGGTCCAGTCGCCGTCGGCCGGGCGCGGCACCGCCTCGACGACCATGCCGGACTCGGCGGCGACGCGGTCGAAGGCGTAGCAGAGGGACGGGAACTCCTCGGCCACCCGCAGGATGCGGCCGCCCGGGACCGGTACGATCCCCCGCGCCGCGATGGCGATCGCGTCGGCCACCGATCCGACGACGGCGACGTCGTCGGCCGACGCGCCGATCAGGCCGGCGGCCGCGCGGCGCGCCCGCTCGGTCCAGGGCGGCACCTCGGAGCGCGGATGGGCCCAGGGCAGGCTCTTGACCCGCATGCCGGCCTCGCCCGCCGCCCGCACGCTGCGCGGAAGCGGCGACCAGGCCGCGGCGTCGAGGTAGGCGACCTCCGCCGGCATCTCGAACAGGTGCCGCTGGTAGGCGAGAATGGGAGGAGCGGAGGTGATCGTCGAAAACCTCCCCTCAGGCGGCCCGGCGCCGCTCGGGATAGAGGCCGAGCAGCCCCTCGGTGTCGGCCCGCGCGATGCCGCGCTCGGTGATCAGGCCGGTGACGAGACGGCCGGGGGTGACGTCGAAGGCCGGGTTGGCGACGGGGCTGCCCGGCGAGACCACCTCGACCGTGGCGAAGCCGCCGTCGGCCAGCCGGCCGGTGAGGTGGGTGACCTCGCGCGCGTCGCGCTCCTCGATCGGGATCTCGGCGACGCCGTCTCGCAGGGTCCAGTCGATCGTCGAGAACGGCAGCGCCACGTAGAACGGGATGCCGTTGTCGTGGGCGGCGAGGGCCTTCAGGTAGGTGCCGATCTTGTTGCAGACGTCGCCGGACGCGGTGGTGCGGTCCGAGCCGACGATGCAGAGGTCGACCTGGCCGTGCTGCATCAGGTGGCCGCCGGCGTTGTCGGCGACGACGGTGTGCGGCACCCCGTGGCCGTTGAGCTCGAAGGCGGTGAGCGCGGCACCCTGGTTGCGCGGCCGGGTCTCGTCGACGATCACGTGGACCGGCAGGCCGGCCTCGTGCGCGACGTAGATCGGCGCCAGCGCCGTGCCCCAGTCGACGGTGGCGAGCCATCCGGCGTTGCAATGGGTCAGGACGTTGACGGTCCGGCCGGTCCGCTGCGCGATCTCGGCGATCAGGCCGACGCCGTGGTTGCCGATGGCGCGGCAGCTGGCCACGTCCTCCTCGGCGATGCGGCCGGCCTCGGCGAAGGCGCGGGCGAACCGCTCCGGCGCCTGCACCTGGCGCAGGTTGCCGGCGACGCGGTCGAGGGCCCAGCGCAGGTTGATCGCGGTCGGGCGGGTGGCGGCGAGCGCCGCCACGGCGTGGTCGAGGCCGGCGTTCGAGGCGTCCTCGCGCATGGCGAAGGCGAGGCCGTAGGCCGCGGTCACGCCGATCAGCGGCGCGCCGCGCACCACCATGGTGCGGATCGCGCGTGCGGCGTCGTCGAGGCTCGCCAGCCGCTGCAGCTCGAAGGCGAAGGGCAGGCGGGTCTGGTCGATGACCTGGACGCTGACGCCGTCCGGGTCGGGAAAGATGGTCCTGTAGGGGCGTCCGTCGATCTGCATGGCCCCGGTTTGCCATATCGAATCGCGTTTTGCACCCTCGCGGACGTCCCGCGCGGGATCGCGACGGCGGGGACGGGTCGCGCCCGATCGCCGCGCGTTCCGAGAACGTGCCGCCTCTCGGCGAAGGCCGGCAGGGAGGCGTCAGGACTTTTTCAACCTTAAATGCGCGTTAACGGAAGGGGCCTAGCCTCGGGGTCAGAGTCTCCTTTCGCGTCCGGTCCCGCATGCGCTCGCTTCGCCGCCCCGCGTCGCCCTACGACACCTTCGTCGACACGCTGCGCCCGTTCCTGGCGCGGCGGCTGACGGAACTCGGCGGGCTGGTCCTGTTCACCGGTGCGATCGGGCTGACCGTCGCGCTGGCGACGTGGTCGATCGACGACCCGAGCCTGAACCACGCCACCGACCACCTCGCCCACAACGTCCTCGGCCAGCCCGGCGCCGTGGTCTCGGATCTCGCGATGCAGATCCTCGGCCTCGGAGCGCTCGCCTTCGTGCTGCCGCCGGCCCTGTGGGGCATCCGCCTGATGCGCGAGCGCGACCTGCCGAACGGCGGGATGCGGATCGCGCTCTGGATCATCGGCTTCTGCGCCGCGAGCGCGGTGGCCAGCGCCCTGCCGCCGACCGCCCGCTGGCCGCTGCCGACCGGGCTCGGGGGCGTCGCCGGCGACGCTCTGATGTCGGCCGCGCGCACCATCGTCGGCGCGATCTCGCAGGCCGGCGCGGCGCTGGTCGGCTTCGTCTACGCCGGCGTCGCGATCCTCAGCCTCACGGCCGCCTGCCGCGTCGGCCCCGCCCTCGAGGAGGCGGACGAGGACCTGCCGCCCGTCGCGGCGCAGGCCAACCGCCCGCGCCGGACCCATCCGGATGCGAGCCAGGACCGCCGACAGGACCGCGGGTACGACGAGCGCGACGAATCCGACGAGCCGGGGCTCGGCATCGTCGGCTTCGGCACCGTCCTCCAGGCGGCGATGCGCGGCCGGGCGGCCTTGGCCGAGCGCTGGGAGATGTGGCGGGCGCAGCGCTTGGGCGTCGGCGGCCTGAGCTTCGCCGGCGCCTCGCCGGCGCTCGCCGCCCGGCGCGCCTTCTCCGACGAGGACCTACCCTGGGCGAGCCAACTGCCGAACGGCGGCCGCGCGGCCGAGCCGCGCCGCGAGCCGGTCTTCGAGCCGCGCGGGGAGCAAGCTTCACCTGAATCCGCGCCGCATGACACGACCCTTGGCACGCCGCAGGCCCGGCGTCCGATCCCCGTCGTCCACGACGACGAGGAGTTCGAGGGCGAGGATGCGCCCGCCGCCGTCCCGGCGGAGGTCGCGGCCTCCCGCGTCTCCGCGCCGGTCGCGCCGGTGGCGCAAGCCCGTCGCCCGGCGCCGATGAGCGACCCGAACGATTACCGCCATCCGGCGCTCGATCTCCTGGCCGAGCCGCGCGGCCCCTCGCAGGCGAGCCTGGTCTCGGCCGACGCGCTGGAGCAGAACGCGACCCTTCTGGAGGCGACGCTGGGCGATTTCGGCGTACGCGGCGACATCCTCGCGGTGCGCCCCGGCCCGGTCGTGACTCTCTACGAATTGGAGCCGGCCCCCGGCACCAAGTCCTCCCGGGTGATTTCGCTCGCCGACGACATCGCCCGCTCGATGTCGGCGGTCTCGGCCCGCGTCGCCGTGGTTCCCGGCCGCAACGCCATCGGCATCGAGCTGCCGAACGCGCGGCGCGAGACGGTTTACCTGCGCGAGCTCTTGGCCTCGGTCGACTTCGTCGAGACCAAGCACAAGCTCGCGCTTTGCCTCGGCAAGAACATCGGCGGCGAGCCGATCATCGCCGACCTCGCCCGCATGCCGCACCTGCTGGTGGCCGGCACCACCGGCTCGGGCAAGTCGGTGGCGATCAACACTATGATCCTCTCGCTGCTCTACCGGATGAAGCCGGAAGAGTGCCGCCTGATCATGGTCGACCCGAAGATGCTGGAGCTGTCCGTCTACGACGGCATCCCGCACCTGCTCTCCCCCGTCGTCACCGACCCCAAGAAGGCGGTCATCGCCCTCAAGTGGGCCGTGCGCGAGATGGAGGAGCGCTACAAGAAGATGTCCAAGGTCGGCGTGCGCAACATCGACGGGTTCAACGCCCGGCTCGACGAGGCGCGCCAGCGTGGCGAGGTCCTGACCCGCACCGTCCAGACCGGGTTCGACCGGCAGACCGGCGAGGCCGTCTACGAGAACGAGGAGATGGACCTCTCCCCGTTGCCCTACATCGTGATCGTGGTCGACGAGATGGCCGACCTGATGATGGTGGCCGGCAAGGACATCGAGGGCGCGATCCAGCGCCTGGCGCAGATGGCGCGGGCGGCCGGCATCCACCTGATCATGGCGACGCAGCGTCCGTCGGTGGACGTGATCACCGGCACGATCAAGGCGAACTTCCCGACGCGGATCAGCTTCCAGGTGACGAGCAAGATCGACTCGCGCACGATCCTCGGCGAGATGGGCGCCGAGCAGCTCTTGGGCCAGGGCGACATGCTGTTCATGGCCGGCGGCGGCCGCACGACGCGCGTGCACGGGCCGTTCTGCTCGGACTCGGAGGTCGAGAGCGTGGTCGCCCACCTCAAGCGCCAGGGTCGGCCCGCCTACCTCGAGGCGGTCACCGCCGACGACGGGTCGGAGGACGCTCCCAAGGGCTCGGCCCCGGCCGCAGGCCGCGGCGGCGACGCGCTGGAAGTGGACGGCGCGGTGTTCGACCAGGGCTCGTTCGGCGAGGCCGGCGGCGACCTCTACGACCAGGCCGTCCAGGTCGTGCTGCGCGACAAGAAGGCGTCCACAAGCTACATCCAGCGCCGCCTGCAGATCGGCTACAACCGCGCCGCCTCGATCATGGAGCGCATGGAGCAGGAGGGCATCGTCGGCGGTGCCAACCATGCCGGCAAGCGCGAGATCCTGGTCGAAGCCGAGGGCTGAGGCGCCCAGCGCGCGCCCCGATCCCCAGCGATCGGATCGCCGGGGAGCGGACGTCGCCCCGCGCCGACGCTGTCCACAGGCGTGTGCGACCGATCGCGGCGGACTTGTGCGGGACCAGGAACCGCACCGGCTGAGGCCGGTTCCCCCGATCCGGACGGCGATCTGCCTCCGGCATCGGCAACCGTGCCGCAAAATTCATCGCAGACGCGGGTTCTCATGCTTTCCTACGCGGACAACCGCGGGTTTTCGCTCGCCACCGACCTGTCCACCCTGCACCCGGCGCCAATCCGGATGCCGCGGGACGACGCCGACCATCCGCTGGCGGCGCAGTTCCGGGACTTCATCCGGGCGCAGCCCTTCCCTTGCGTCGGCGCCAAGTCGGCCCTGTCGCGGGGGCGGATGAAGATCGTGGTCGCCCGGGACATCACCTCCGGCTGGGACGACACGCGCATCTATCCGGCGCTGCTGGCGTTCATCGCCCGCTACCGTGCCCAGCCCGACCTGTTCCAGAGCTTCGCCATCGTGTTCGAGGGGCCCGGCGACCTCTCAGAGCAGGCCTTCGAGGAGAACCTGTGGGCGCGGGCGCAATCGCTCTCGGACAAGGACGGCTTCCTCGGCCAGGCCTACGACCGGCGCGTCTCCGCCGACCCGGAGGACGCGCACTTCTCGCTCAGCTTCGGCGGCGAGGCGTTCTTCATCGTCGGCCTTCATCCGGGCGCGAGCCGGCCGGCCCGGCGCTTCAGTTCGCCGGTCCTGGTCTTCAACCTCCACGACCAGTTCGAGCGGCTCCGCGCGGAAGGCCGCTACGAGAAGCTGCGCGAGAACATCCTGGCGCGCGACGCGGCCTTCGCCGGCTCGCTCAACCCGATGCTGTCCCGGCACGGCGAGGTCTCGGAGGCGCGCCAGTACAGCGGGCGTGCGGTCGATTCCGACTGGGCCTGCCCGTTCAGCGGGCGCACGAAGGGCGGCGGCGATGTCTGAGGCGCATTCAGCCTGCGGGCACCACACCATCGCGCCGCGCTCGGGCACGGCCTTCACCCTCGACAAGGGCCAGTTCCTAGTGGTCACCGACCCGCAGGGCGAGCAGGTCGCGGACTTGCTGGCGTTCAACCGCGGCGACCTCGACGAGGTGATCTCGTCGGGCCGGACGCTGGATTACGCCAGCCGGATCTACCTGACGACGGGCGACCCGCTCTACTCGAACCGCTCGAACGTGATGCTGCGCATCGTCGAGGACACGGTCGGCCGGCACGACTTCCTCCTGACGCCGTGCTCGGCCGACACCTTCCGCATCATCTACGGCGACGCCGAGCCGCATCGCGGATGCTTCGGCAACCTCGCGGCCGCCCTCGAACCCTTCGGCATCGGGCCGGACCGCATCCCGGTGGCTTTCAACGTCTTCATGAACGTCACCGTCGACGGGCACACGGGCGCGCTGAAGGTCGAGCCGCCCCTGAGCCGCGCCGGCGACCGGATCGTGTTCGAGGCGATGCAGGACCTCGTGATCGGGCTCACCGCCTGCTCGGCGCTGCAATCGAACAACTTCGCCTTCAAGCCGATCCACTACGCGGTCGAGGCGTCCTGGCCACTGAGGGCCTGAGCGCCGCGTCGGCGGGAACCTTGCGGCCACCACACGCGTCGCCCTCCTGCGGCCAAGCTCGGCCGCAGGAGGGCGTTGCCATGACCATCTCGATCTCGCACCTGCAGCCGGTCATCGCGATCCTGGCCGGGATCCTGATCCTGATCGCGCCGCGGCTTCTCAACTACATCGTCGCGATCTACCTCATCGCCGTCGGGGTGATTGGCCTCGGCCTGTTCCGCGGTCTATCCTGATCCCTGCGGAGCCGGTCGCGGCTGACAACCGGCGCGGAGCGTCACGCGGCGGGAGACCTTGGGCGGCGGCGTTCATCTTGCGTTGCAACACCGGATGGTCCAACCCGAACCGATAAGCTCGAGGGCCGAAAACCACCTCGATGCGAGACCCTTTTGACGCAAGATGCCTGGCAACCAGGTCCTCTTGCACGACGGACGGAATCGATATGACGAGCGGCACCGCGAAGTGGGTCTACACCTTCGGCGACGGCAAGGCCGAGGGCAAATCGCAGATGCGCGACCTGCTCGGCGGCAAGGGGGCGAACCTCGCCGAGATGTCCAATCTCGGCCTGCCGGTGCCCCCGGGCTTCACCATCACCACCGAGGTCTGCACCGCCTACTACGAGAACGGGCAGACCTACCCGGCCGAGCTGAAGGCCCAGGTCGCGACCGCCCTGGACCAGGTCGGCGCGATCACCGGCAAGACCTTCGGCGACGCCTCCAACCCGCTTCTCGTCTCCGTGCGCTCGGGCGCCCGCGCCTCGATGCCGGGCATGATGGACACCGTGCTCAACCTCGGGCTGAACGACGCCACCGTCGCGGCGCTCGCCGAGAGCTCGGGCGACCCACGCTTCGCCTACGATTCCTACCGCCGCTTCATCACCATGTACTCGAACGTGGTGCTCGGCGTTGAGCACCACGCCTTCGAGGAGGCGCTGGAGCACTACAAGGAGGGCAAGGGCTTCGACCTCGACACCGAACTCGGCGCCGAGGACTGGAAGCACCTGATCGAGAAGTACAAGACGATCGTCGTCGACGAGCACGGCTCAGCATTTCCCCAAGGCGCCGCGGACCAGCTCTGGGGCGCCATCGGCGCGGTGTTCGACTCGTGGATGATCCCGCGGGCGAAGAAGTACCGCGAGCTCAACGCCATCCCCGAGAGCTGGGGCACCGCCGTCAACGTCCAGGCCATGGTGTTCGGCAACATGGGCGACACCTCGGCCACCGGCGTCGCCTTCACCCGCAACCCGTCCACCGGCGAGCGCGCGCTCTACGGCGAGTTCCTGATCAACGCGCAGGGCGAGGACGTCGTCGCCGGCATCCGCACGCCGCAGGACATCACGGAGAAGGCGAGGCTCGAGGCCAAGTCCGAGAAGCCGTCGATGGAGCGGGCGATGCCCGAATCCTACGCCGAGCTGACGCGGATCTACGAGATCCTCGAAAAGCACTACCGCGACATGCAGGACATGGAGTTCACCATCGAGAGCGGGAAGCTCTGGATGCTCCAGACCCGCAACGGCAAGCGCACCGCCAAGGCGGCGCTCCGCATCGCCGTGGATCTGGCCGGCGAGGGCCTGATCACGCAGGAGGAGGCGATCAGCCGGATCGAGCCCGGCGCCCTCGACCAACTCCTGCACCCGACGATCGACCCGAAGGCCGAGCGCAAAGTGATCGCGCAAGGGCTGCCGGCCTCGCCCGGCGCCGCCACCGGCGAGATCGTGTTCAACTCCGAGGACGCCGAGACCCTGCGCAAGGCCGAGCGCAAGTGCATCCTCGTGCGCATCGAGACGAGCCCCGAGGACATCCACGGGATGCACGCCTCCGAGGGCATCCTGACGACGCGCGGCGGCATGACCAGCCATGCGGCGGTCGTCGCCCGCGGCATGGGCAAGCCTTGCGTGTCGGGCGTCGGCTCGATCCGGATCGACTACAAGGCGCAGACCCTGTCCGTCGGCGGCGTGACCCTCAAGGCCGGCGACCGCATCACCATCGACGGCTCGACGGGGCAGGTGCTCCAGGGCGAGGTGACGATGCTGGCGCCCGAGCTGTCGGGCGACTTCGCCACCCTGATGGGCTGGGCCGACGCCTACCGCACCATGAAGGTGCGCGCCAACGCCGACACCCCGACCGACGCCCGCACCGCCCGCGACTTCGGCGCGGAGGGGATCGGCCTTTGCCGGACCGAGCACATGTTCTTCGAGGGCGACCGCATCATCGCGGTGCGCGAGATGATCCTGGCCGACGACGCGGAAGGCCGCCGCGCGGCGCTCGCCAAGATCCTGCCCTACCAGCGCCAGGACTTCGTCGAGCTGTTCACGATCATGTCGGGCCTGCCCGTCACGATCCGCCTGCTCGACCCGCCGCTGCACGAGTTCCTGCCGCACTCGGACGCCGAGGTACGGGAGGTGATGGACGCCACCGGCATCGCGGAGGACAAGATCCGCCACCGGATGCGCGAGCTTTCCGAGTTCAACCCGATGCTCGGCTTCCGCGGATGCCGCCTCGCCATCGCCTTCCCCGAGATCGCGGAGATGCAGGCCCGCGCGATCTTCGAGGCCGCGATCCAGGCGGCGCAGGAGACCGGGGCGCCGGTCACCCCCGAGGTGATGGTGCCGCTGGTGTTCTCGCGCGCCGAGTTCGACATCGTGAAGGGCCGCATCGACGCCACCGCCAAGGCGGTGTCGGAGGAGGCCGGCAAGGCGATCGACTACCAGGTCGGCACCATGATCGAGCTGCCGCGCGCCGCGCTCAAGGCCAACGAGATCGCGGTGACGGCGGAGTTCTTCTCCTTCGGCACCAACGACCTCACGCAGACGGCGCTCGGCATCTCCCGCGACGACGCGGCGACCTTCCTCGGGCCCTACACGCAGAAGGGCATCCTCGCCGCCGACCCGTTCGTGACGATCGACCAGGAAGGCGTCGGCGAGCTGGTGCGGATCGGCGTCGAGCGCGGCCGCTCGGTCCGCCCCGACATCAAGCTCGGCATCTGCGGCGAGCACGGCGGCGACCCGGCCTCGATCGGCTTCTGCCAGGAGGTCGGCCTCGACTACGTCTCGTGCTCGCCCTACCGCGTGCCGATCGCGCGCCTCGCCGCCGCGCAGGCCGCCCTCGGCAAGGTCTCGGCGAAGGAAGGCTAGGGGGGCTTTCGCGAGGCTCGACCATCGCCGCCGGCGCCGATCCCGGCGCGAATCCCTTCTCCCGCACGGGCGAGAATTCACATATCGCTGCTTCTGGCGGCTCGCTATGCGCGCATCCCCTCGCCCCGCCTGCGGGGAGAGGGCTTTGCCGACCTCGTCGTCGGCGAAGCGAGGCGGCAGCCGAGGGTGAGGGGGCTCGAACGAAAGAGGCTCCTCCGTTCGCGCCCCCTCACCGTCGCTTCGGCTTCGCCTCTCGCTTCCCGGCTGCACGACGAGGTGCAGCCGGGCCTCTGTCCGCAAGCGGGGAGAGGGGAAACCCGCGCCTGTTCCGAAGCTGTACTCCATCAACGAATGCGATGGGCCGGACAGGAGAGCGAGCCGCATCGGCGCCTCCGGCAACCCGCCGTCAACCACCGTAAAAAAACCTGCGAAAATAACGGAACCGGGCCGGCGAACCTCTGCCGTAGGCCTGCGTTGGATGATAGTGGCGAACCGGATGCGCGAGAGCGATCGACGGTCCGCCCGGACGTCAGTCATCCGCGGGAACGCCGGCCATGAACGACTCGTCCTCGTCGCAGCTCTATCTCGGGGAAAACCCCCGTACCGTGCTGATCCCGAAGGCGGTCGCGCGGGCCTACCTGTGGCTTGTCGGCGCCGGCACGCTGTTCGGGGTGATCGGCTTCGCCGTGGCGTCCCAGAGCAGCCTCGACGCCGCCCGCATCGCCGGCGCCAACGGCGGCTACGCCGCGACCCTGGTCTCGGCGATGAGCGTCACCCAGGGCCGCCGCCTGCCCTGAGCGAGCGCCGAGGACGCAAGACCTCTCATTCAGCGCGTACCGGGAACCGCCCGGGTCGCCGAGCCCGTGAAGCGCACGGCCGTGAGGTCGTCGCCGGGGCTGCGGCGGCCGAAGCGCGTCGTCACCGTGTCCGGCGAGGCGGCGACGATGCCGGCGGGCGCCGCGTCGGCGCGTGCGCGGGTCTGCGCCACGCGGACGGGGGCGACGCGGCTCGCCGGATGGGTTGCGTCGGACTCGGTCGAGACCGTGGCGAACAGTGCTCGCAGCTGCGCCTTGGCGTCGGCGTCGGCCGGGACGAGGCGGTTGGCCGGGCGCGGCGCGGGCCGGTCCGAGACCGCCGCGAGGCTCGTGGACAGGCTCGCCATGCCGACGTTGCCGAGGCCGGCGAACTGCGCCGGGCGCGGCGGGGGCAGGGGCATCGCGAGCGCGGCGGCCGCGACGGCGCTCGCGAATTCGGCGGGCCGGCGCGGCGGCAGCGGCGCCGCCACGCTCGACATCAGCGCGGCGTCGATGGCCTCGGCGGGCTTCGCGGCCGCCGGCTCGCCGGTGAGCAGCGCCTTGGCGTCGCGCCCGTCGCGGCGGAGCATCGCCTCGCGGAGCGCGCCGTCGGCAACCGGCGCCGTCGGGGCGGCGTAGGCCAGGGCCGCGCGGGCGCCGGAGGTGTCCTCCGGATCGGCGCTCGCCACGGCGACCACCGGCTTCGGCCTTCCGCGCGGCGCTGCGACGGGCGCCGGTGCCGGGTCGCTGCGGCCGCCGAACAGGCCGGCGAGGAACCCGACGAGGCTCGGGCCCTCCTCCTCGTCGGCGGAGGCGATCTGCGAGGACACGCCGAGCACGGTGCCGCCGCGGGCCAGGATCTCGGCGCGGGCCTCCTCGTAGCGCGGGAACGGCCGGTTGTCGGAGGCCAGGTGGACGGTCTTGCCATCGGGGAACAGGCGCGCGAGCTGGTCGTGGCTCATCCGCGGCCACATGCGGACCGAGCCGACGTCGAGGTGGACGAAGGGCGAGCCGGCATGCGGATACCAGCCGACGCCGCCGCGCTGCATCTGCAGCCCGACCGCGCGGATGTCGTCGATCGAGACGCCGGGCAGGTAGAAGTCCATCGCCTTGCCGAGCATGTGCTGGCTGTACTCGGCCACCGCCTTCGAGCGGCGGCGCAGCATCGCGTTGGTGCCGGGCGAGCGATAGGCCGAGACGACGTGGATCGGCTCGGAGGCGCCGACCTGTCGATAGGCCTCCCATACCGTGTCGAACAGGCGCGGGTCCATCTTGGTCGGCTCGTCGATGCGCCAGTCGCGCAGGAGCCAGTTCAGCTGCTCCAGGGCCGCGCGGTCGTAGCGCCCGTCGCGCTTGAACGTGATGGTCGCGCTTTCCTTGGTGTGGGTGTGGAAGATCGTCAGCGAACGGGTGTCGCCGTTGGCGACCGCATCCTGGGTGCCGGTGGTCCCCGCCGCCAGCGCCATGACCATGCCGGACAGGCCGAACAGGATTCGCCGAAGACGAGAGGGCCGGGGCGTCGTCTGGCTCGGCGTCGGCACGATCGTCTCACCCCTCGGACGCGGCCCGCGCTGCGCGCGGGACCATGGTGAACGCAAGGTTGCCGAAAACCGTGAAGACCGGGTTATCGGCGCCCCCTGCAGGACACCCGCGATTCCCTTACGGCTAAGTCTGGACCGTGGCGAAATCGTGCCGGCAAGCGCGCCGGCGCACGTCGCCGGGCAGGTGATGCGGACGGGTCACGGGAAGCCCCGCCGGAGGCGAATACCAGACCGGCAAAGCGGCCGGATCACCACCAGCTGCGCGAAACCGGAGCGGGATTCGGGGTCCACAGGCCGGGCTCGCCGAACTCGGGCGCCGGGGCCTCGGCGCTCGCCCGCACGGCACGGCGCGGCACGGCGGAGTGGCGCGGCTTGGGCGGCGCCGGCACGGAGACGGCCTCCGCCGTCCTGCGGGTCGGCTCGGACGGGCGGACCGCCGGGGGGGAGACCCTGGCCATCGCGCCGCCGCCCCCGAGGCCGAGGGCCGCGCGCATCGGCGCATCGTAGCCGTAGAGGTCGGGCAGCGTGCGGTAGCTGCCGCCGTCGTCGACGGTGGCGGTGAAGTAGGCGAGGTGCACCGGCAGCTTGTGCTCCAGGCGGATGGTGCGCTCGCCTTTGCCGACGAGCTTCTTCAGGCGCTCCTCGGTCCAGTTCGGCAGCACCACGTCGGCGAAGCGGAACGGGTCGTCGACGCGGATGCAGCCGTGGCTGAGCGCCCGCTCCGAGCGCGAGAACAGCGAGCGGTTCGGCGTGTCGTGCAGGTACACGGCATGCTGGTTGGGAAACATGAACTTGATGAAGCCGAGCGCGTTCTTCTCGCCCGGCGGCTGGCGCAGCGAGACGTGGCCGCCGCGGCGCACGATCTCGTAGCCGCCCCAGGTGCTGCCGCCGTAGCTCGCGATCTTCGGCAGCATGGTCTTCAGGATCGAGGGCGGGACGTACCACGACGGGTTCACCACGGCGTATTCCATCAGCCCGGAGAACAGGGGCGTGCGCGAATCCGGCTTGCCGACGATGACGCGCGCCTCGTCGCGCTGGCGCCCGTCGCGGAACACCCGCAGGCGGAACTCGGGCACGTTGACCAGCACGTAGTCGGGCCCGAGATCGCTGCCGAGCCAGCGCCAGCGCTCCATGTTGACGATCAGGGCCGCGTCGTCGCCCACCGGCCGCACGATCCCGGCTTGTCCTGCCCCTGGCCCCGCGCCCTGCGCCAGCGCCACCACGGTCTGGACGTTGAGGACGCCGTTGCCGGGCAGCCCGCGGCTCCGCTGGAACCCGGCGATTGCGGCGGCGACGCCGGAATCGTACTCCTCCGCGTCGCCCGGGGGGGCGTCGAGGGTGCCCGCCTTCCGGCTTTCGAGATCGAAGTGGGCGCGCAGCAGCGGCACGCGCGCATCGCGCATGCCGACGCGCAGGGCCGGCCCGGGCGGAAGCCGCAAAGCGGCTGACGCGGGACGCGCGTCCTCCTTGACGGCCGGGGCGCGCGCCACCGAGAGGCGGTTCTTTAGGGCGAGGTAGCCGGGCGAATGCGGGTTGTAGGCCTGGAGCAGGTCGCCGGCGCTCCCACCGGCGCCGGCCAGGCTCGACAGCACCGTGTCGGCGGCCGGCAGGTCGAGGGTCGGGGTGATCAGCCGCGAGATCGCCGCGAGATTCAGCCGCCCGCCGCGTGCGTCGCGGGCATAGAGGACGGCGGCGGCCGAGAGTTTCAGGTCGGCCTCGGCGATGGCGGCGAGATTGTCTGATCCGGCCGCGCTCTCGCCCGTCCCCGGATTGTCCGGCTTGGCGGCCTTCGGTAGCGCCGGCACCGGATAGGCGCGGGCGTCGAGGCCGTCCTCAGGCGCCGCCGCGAGGCGCGCGGCCACGGCCTTCGCCGCAGGCGTGTAGGCGCCGTCCACGATCCAGACCGGCTTGAAGGCGCCGAGCGCGTAGAAGGCCTGGATCGACTCGCGCTCCTTGGTGGTCAGCCGGGCGAGCAGCGGAGCGGAGGCGGCGAGGCGGTTGAACACGGCCGCCGCCTGCGGGTCGCTCGGCGCGGTCGGGGCCGCGGCGACGGCAGGGCGCTCGGGCGAGGGCGCATCGGACCGTGCCGGATCGGCCTTCGCCGGCTCCGCCGGCGTCACCGCCTCGAGGCCGGTGGCCGGGGGCGGCAGGCTCGGATCGGAGGCGGACGCCTTGTCCGGGTTTGAAGCCTTGTCGAGGTTAGAGGTCCTGTCGCCGTCGAAGGGCTTGTCCGGCGTCGCGGTCGCGACGGCGGCGGCCGGCGGGACGTCGTCGAGCCCGCCGCGTGCGGAGGCGGCCGTCGTCAGGACGCCCTGCGCGACGGAGCCGGCCAACAGGACGGCCAGGGCTGCTTGGGCCGAGCGCGAGACGCTCATCTGCGAACCTCCAGGGGACCGACCTCGAGGCCGCCCACAACTTTATCAGTATCGGCGCTCGCCCGATCGTGTGCAATCGCACCCCGTCCGCGCGCGCCGCAGAGTGCCGGCAAGTGTCTGATCCGCCACGCATCGAGCGCGGGCTTCCAGCCTTCAGGCCGATTCTGGCAAGCCAATCAGGCCGCGGCGTCCTCGGCCTTGGCGTCGCCGTCGAGCCCGAGTTCCTTGAGCTTGCGATACAGGGTCGATCGGCCGATTCCGAGGCGGCGCGACACCTCCGACATTCGGCCGCGATAGAATTGCAGCGCGAAGCGGATGATCTCGGCTTCCAGCGCATCCATCGGCTTCATCTCGCCGGTATCCTCGACCACCAGCGACAGGGCGTGCGGATCGCGCACCTCGACGCGGACGATCTCGCGCACCGGCTCGGGCGAATGGGCCGACAGCATCGGCTGCACCGGGGCTGCCGGGATGCGCACGTCGAACCCCTCGACCTGGGCGGCGATCTGCGGGAACTCGGCCACCGTCAGCTCGTCGCCGTCGGCGAGGACGACGGCGCGGAACAGCGCGTTCTCCAATTGCCGGACGTTGCCGGGCCAGCCGTAGCGGGTCAGCAGCGCCATCGCCTCGGCGGTGATCGCGCGGACGCGCTTGCCTTCCTCCGCCGCGAACCGGGCGCAGAACGAGCGCACCAGGTCGGGGATGTCCTCGCGGCGGGCGCGCAGCGGGGGCAGCGTCATCGGGAAGACATTGAGGCGATAGTACAGGTCTTCGCGGAAACGCCCTTCCTTGACGAGGTCGAGGAGCGATCGGTTCGTCGCCGAGACCAAGCGGATGTCGACGCGCACGCTGCGCTTGCCCCCGACGGGGTCGACCTCGCCCTCCTGCAGCGCGCGCAGCAGCTTCACCTGCGCGTCGAGGGGCAACTCGCCGATCTCGTCGAGGAACAGCGTCCCGCCGGACGCCTCGACGAACTTGCCGGCATGGCGCTCGGTGGCGCCGGTGAAGGCGCCCTTCTCGTGCCCGAACAGGGTCGACTCGACGAGGTTGTCGGGGATCGCGCCGCAATTGACCGTGACGAAGGGCTTTCCGCGCCGCTCGCCCGAGCCCTGGATCGCACGGGCCAGAACCTCCTTGCCGACGCCGGACTCGCCCTCGATCAGCACCGGGATGTTGGATTTCGCGGCGCGCTCGGCCAGCCGGATCACCCGCTCCATGTCGGGCGACTTCGAGGTCAGGTCCTTGAAGCTGAGCGAGCCGGAGGCGCGGCGGCGCATGCGCCGGACTTCCTCCTCAAGGTGGTCGACCCGGAGCGCGTTCTTGATCGAGACCTGCAGACGCTCGGCGCCGGCAGGCTTGACCACGAAGTCGACGGCGCCGGCGCGCATCGCCGTGACGACGGCGTCGATCGACCCGTTGGCGGTCTGGACGATGACCGGGGTGTCGAGGCCGGATTTTCGCATCTCGGCCAGCACGCCGAGCCCGTCGAGGCCGCCGGGCATGACGAGGTCCAGGAGCACCACGTCGATCTCGGGGTGGGTCCGCAGCAGGGCGAGCGCGTCCGCACCGTTCTCCGCGAGCGTCGCCTCGAAGCCGAAGCGGCGCACCGTCGCCTCGGCGAGACGACGCTGAACGGGATCGTCGTCGACGATCAGGACCGTTGTCGCCATGCGGGCTCTTCCTCGCTGCCGCGGGTCGTCCGCGGCGCCGGACCTTGCGGGTTCCGGCGCCCGGCGCGACCGGCGGGTGTTTCGTTTCGAGCCGGAGCCTCGCCCAGATGCGTAAAGCGCCGCTTAACGACGACGGGAGATTTGCCGCAGCCGCCGCTTGCGTCTCCTTGCGCCTGAGGATTCCGGTTGAACGCCGTCGGCTGCGCTCGATATGAGGCAGGGCGGGGCCGTCGAGCCCCGGACAGGCGGCGCGACGCGCCGGCAACGCACCCGAGGATCTATGACCATTCGCGCCCTCGCCCCCGCTTGGTCACCGCTTCGGAGCGCCGAGGGCGCCGCCGCGGCGCGCGCCGCCGCCCACGCGGTCGACCTCGGGCCGCTCCCCGAATGGGACCTCGCCGACCTCTATTCCGGCCTGGACGCCCCGGACTTCCGCCGCGACCTCGCGAAAGCGGAGGCGGATTGCCGTTCCTTCTCCGAGACCTACGCCGGGAAGATCGCGCAGCTCGCGAGCGGCCCCGACGCCTCCGCCAGTCTCGCCGCCGCGGTCGCCGCCTACGAGGGCATCGAGGAGCTGCTCGGCCGGCTGATGTCCTATGCCGGGCTGGTCTATTCCGGCGACACCACCGACGAGGCGCGGGCGAAGTTCTACGGCGACACCCGCGAGCGCCTGACGAACGCCTCCGGCGACCTGCTGTTCTTCGCCCTCGAGCTCAACCGCATCGAGGACGCCGTGCTGGACGCGGCGATGGCCGGGGGGCCGCTCGCGCATTACGCCCCGTGGATCGAGGACCTGCGCCGCGAGAAGCCGTTCCAGCTCGAGGACCGGATCGAAAAACTGTTCCTGGAGAAGTCCGTCACCGCGAACGCGGCCTGGGACCGGCTGTTCAACGAGACCATCGCGGCGCTGCGCTTCCCGATCCAGGGCGAGCGGCTGCCGCTGGAGCCGACGCTGAACAAGCTTCAGGACCCGGACGGCGCGGTGCGCCGGGAGGCGGCCGGCGCGCTCAGCGAGGTGTTCCGCGAGAACCTGCGGGTGTTCACGCTGATCACCAACACGCTGGCCAAGGACAAGGAGATCTCGGACCGCTGGCGCGGCTTCAAGGACGTGGCGGATGCCCGCCACCTCTCGAACCGGGTCGAGCCGGAGGTGGTCGCCGCGCTCGTGGACGCCGTGCGCGAAGCCTATCCGCGGCTGTCGCACCGCTACTATCGCCTGAAGGCGAAGTGGTTCGGCGTCGAGGCGCTGCCCTACTGGGACCGCAACGCCCCGCTGCCGAAGGTCGAGCAGCGCACCATCCCCTGGACCGAGGCGCGCGACACGGTGCTCGACGCCTACAATGCGTTCTCACCGAAGATGGCCGGCATCGCGCGGGACTTCTTCGACCGGCGCTGGATCGACGCGCCGACGCGGCCCGGCAAGGCGCCCGGCGCCTTCGCGCACCCGACGGTGCCCTCGGTCCACCCCTACGTGCTCGTCAACTACCAGGGCAAGCCGCGGGACGTGATGACGCTGGCGCACGAACTCGGCCACGGCGTCCACCAAGTGCTGGCCGGCCACAACGGCGCGCTGATGGCGCCGACGCCGCTGACGCTGGCCGAGACCGCCAGCGTGTTCGGCGAGATGCTGACCTTCCGGCGCCTGCTGGCCGCGACCACAAACACGACCCAGCGCCGGGCGATGCTGGCCGCCAAGGTCGAGGACATGATCAACACGGTGGTGCGCCAGATCGCGTTCTACTCGTTCGAGCGCAAGGTCCACCTCGCCCGCGCCGAGGGCGAGCTGACGGCCGAGCAGATCAACGGCCTGTGGATGTCGGTGCAGGCCGAATCGCTCGGCCCGGCGATCACGCTCGATGCCGGATACGAGCCGTTCTGGGCCTACATCCCGCACTTCATCCACTCGCCGTTCTACGTCTACGCCTACGCCTTCGGCGATTGCCTGGTGAACTCGCTTTACGGGGTCTACGCCAAGGCCGAGGACGGCTTCGTCGAGCGCTACTTCGCCCTGCTCTCGGCCGGCGGCTCGAAGCCCTACGGCGAGCTCCTCGCCCCGTTCGGCCTCGACGCACGCGATCCCGGCTTCTGGCAGATCGGGCTCGGCATGATCGAGGGGATGATCGCGGAGCTCGAGGGGATGGAAGCCGAGGCCTGACCACCCGCGACCACGCCCATGAAAAGACCCGCGACGGGGCTGCCGTCGCGGGTCTTTTCATTTCAGGCTCGCAGTCTCAGGTTCGGCCGCGATCAGACGGCGGCGACGGCGACCTGGATGTTGCCGCGGGTGGCGTGCGAGTACGGGCAGACGACGTCGGCGCGCTTCACGAGGTCGGCGGCCGTCGCGGGGTCGATGCCCGGCAGGCTGGCCTTGAGGCTGACGGTGAGACCGAAGCCGGTGCCGTCCTCGCGCTTGCCGATGCCGACCTCGGCGTCGACGCGGGCGTCCTCGGGCACCTTCACCTTGTCCTGGGCGGCGACGAACTTGATCGCGCCGAGGAAGCAGGCGGCGTAGCCGGCGGCGAAGAGCTGCTCGGGGTTGCTGCCGGGGCCGCCGTTGCCGCCGAGCTCCTTCGGGGTCGAGAGGCCGACGCCGAGGCGGCTGTCGTCGGTCGCCGCGGAACCCTCGCGGCCGCCGGTGGCGTGGGCGTGGGCGGTGTACAGAGCCTGCATCGTCGTCTCCTGATCGGATGGCGTTCGCACGGGCGTCGTGCGGAGCCGATGCCCTCTCCTTGCACGAATATCGATTGCGCACAATCTACATTTTGGGGCCAACGCCGTCGCAATGCCGTGCCGTCGGCCGGCCTGGCATGCCCCGCGAGGCCCTTGCCGCCCCATCGGGGTCGCGGGAAGAACGCTCCCGCTCGGGAGCTTCGCGCGATTCGCTCAATCGCGCGCAGGGAGGTGGAAGATCGCGCGCGCCTCGTCCGGGGTCGCCGGCGCGCAATCGAGGAGCGACAGCAGCGTCACCGCCTTCTCGACCAGGGCGGCGTTGCTCGGCGCGAGCTTGCCACGGGCGAGGTAGAGGTTGTCCTCCAGGCCGACGCGGACGTTGCCGCCCATGCTCGCGGCCAGCGCCACCATCGGGAATTCGGCCCGGCCGATGCCGAAGGCCGACCAGACCGCGTCGGCCGGCAGGCGCGCCCGCATCTGCACCAGGGTCTCGGGGTCGGCCGGGGCGCCCCACGGGATGCCGAGGCAGATCTGGAACAGCGGGGGCGCGGCGAGATGCCCCTCGGCGACGAGGTGGCGGGCGAGCGCGATGTGGCCGAGGTCGAACACCTCGATCTCCGGACGGACGCCCGCAGTTCGGATCGCCTCGGCCATGGCGCGCAGGTGCGCCGGGGTGTTGAGGAACAGGTGCTCGCCGAAGTTCATCGTCGCCACGTCGAGGGTGCAGAGCTCGGGCTTCAGCGCGCTGACGTGGCGGGTCCGCACCTCCGGGCTGACGAAGGTGGTGCCGGGCCCCGCCGCCGCCGGGTCGGCCATGCCCGGCACGAAGCGCCCGCCGGGCCCCGTCGTCAGGTTGAGGATCACGTCGGCGTTCCGCTCGCGGATGCGCTCGACGACCTCGCGGTAATGGTCGAACTCCATGCTCGGCGCCGCGGTATCGGGGTGGCGGACATGGATGTGCACCACCGCGGCGCCGGCCTCGGCCGCCTCGAGCGCCGAGCGGGCGATGGCCTCCGGGCTGACCGGCACCGCCGGGTTCTTCGCGGTCGTGTCGAACGAGCCGGTCAGGGCGCAGGTGATCACGGTCTTCTGCGACATCGCCGTCTCCTCAGATCATCCCGCCGTCGACCACCAGCGTCTCGCCGGTGATGTAGGCGCCGCCGGCGGCGAGGAAGAGCATCGCCTCGGCGATGTCCTCGGGCTCGGCCAGGCGCGCCATCAGGGTGTTGGCGACGGTCGCCGCCTTGCGCTCCTCCGGCCAGTTCGCGGTCCAGGGCGTGGCCACAAGGCCCGGCGCGACGGCGTTGACCCGGATCTCGGGGGCGAGCGCCCGGGCGAGCGAGCGCGTCAGGTTCACGAGCCCGGCCTTGCTCGCCGAATAGGCGATGCTGGAGCCGCGCCGCCCGAGGCCGGCCACCGAGGCGGTGTTGACGATGGCGCCGCGGCGCGCCTTCAGGGCGGGGGCGGCCGCCCGCGCGCAGCGATAGGGGCCGACGAGGTTCGTCGAGAGGATCGCGTTCCAGAAGTCCTCGGTCATCGCGTCGAGGTCCTCGAAGGCGATCGGCGCCTGCGTGCCCGAGGTGCCGGCGTTGTTGATCAGCACATCGAGGCCGCCGAGCGTCGCGATCGCCGCGGCGACCATCGCCTCCGCCTCGCCCGCGCGGGACACGTCGCCGGCGACCGCCGTGACGGAGAGACCTTCGGCGCTCAGCCGCCCGGCGGCTTCCGGGCCGCGTGGGTCGTCTGCGAGGTGGTTCAGGGCGACCGTGGCCCCGTTACGCGCAAACAGCGTGGCCGCGGCCAGGCCGATGCCGGAGGAGGCCCCGGTGACGAGGACGGCTTTGCCGCGAAGGTCGGCGCTGATCATGGTGTGCTCCCGTCTGCGATCGGAATTCGGCGGCCGGGGGCGTTCACGTCCCCTCCATCCGGCCGATGGTGCGCAGGGCCGCCTTCAGGGCGAGCAGCTTGCGGTCGCGCTCGCGAAACAGCTCCGCCGGGTCGCGACCGCCCCAATCGAAGTAGCCGCGCCCGGCCATCACCCCGGTCCGCCCCTCGGCGCAGAGGGCGTCGAGGCTGTCGGACCGGGTGCGCGGCGGGGGCGGGCTGTAGCTCGCGTTGGCGAGCGCCCTTCGCTGTAGGTCGAGCCCGGTGAAGTCCGCCTTGGCGAGGTGGCCGAGGATCGGGATGCGTAAGGCGAGCCCATGCACGATGGCGTCGTCGATCTCGCGCGGGGTGGCGTAGCCCGCGTCGAGGAGGTGGTGCACCTCCGCCGTGATCGCCGACTGGATGCGGTTGGCGACGTAGCCCGGCACGAAGCGCTTCAGCACGATCGGCACCTGGCCGAGGCCGACGACGAGGTCGCGGATGCCCGCCACCACCTCCGGCAGCGTCTCGGGGCCGGGCACCACGTCGACGAGGTCGACGATGTAGGGGGGCGTGTACCAATGCGCGACGACGGCGCGCGGCTGGCGCATCGCCGGGATCAGCGGGAAGACGTCGAGGTAGCTGGTGTTGCTGGCGATCACCGCGTCGTCGGCGCAGAGCCGGTCGAGCTCGGAGAACAGCCCGCGCTTCGCCTCCGGGTCCTCGGTGATCGCCTCGATGACGAGGCTCGCCCCGTCGACGGCGCTTGCGAGGTCCTGCGAGAGGCGAACGGCGGCGGCGAGGCGGTCGGCGCTCCACCCGTCCGGCGCGGCTCCGGCCCCCTGCAGGGTCGCGAGCGCGGAGGCCATCAGGCCGGGCACGGCGTCGAGGGTCTCAAGGCGGCTGTCGACGAGGCGGACGGCATGGCCGCCGAGCGCGAGGACCAGGGCGATGCCGTGGCCCATCAGCCCGGCTCCGACGACGGCGATCTCGGCCATGATGTCCTCCTCCGGTCAAACGGTGGCGATCGGCGTCGCCGGCGAACCGACGGCGCCGGGAAGTCGCAGGGGCGGCGCGGTGAGCAGGAAGCGATGGCGTCCGTTCGTGCGCAGCCAGTCCGCCAGCGGCGTCAGGTGCCAGAGCTCGCCCAGCGGCAGACCGAGCTTGAACAGGCAGTGCTCGTGCAGCGGCAGGATCGCGCAGCAGGCCCCGCCTGGACGCGCGGGATAGGCCTCGACCGCGTAGTTGTCGGCGATCAGCGCGGACAGGCCGCTGTCGGTGATCCAGTCGAGCAGCCGCCGATCGCGCCCGTCGAGGACGGCGCAGATGCGGTGGACCGCATCCCGGTCCGGCTCGCCGGCCCAGGCAAGGAGCCGGTCGGCGAAGCCGGTATGCAGGCAGACCATGTCGCCGGGCTCGACCGCGACCGCGTCGGCTTCCAGGATGTGCATCAGGCCGTCGTAGCCGACGAGCGCGCGGTCGTCGCCGCAATGCGCCCGCAGGTCGATCATTACGCCGCGACCCTGCATGCCGTGCTCGGCCAGGCGCTCGATGCCGAGGCGGTACGCCCGCGACGGAGCCTCGACCTCGGCGGCCTCATTCGGACCCGTCACGTCGAGACCGCCGCGGAAGCCGTTGTAGTAGAAGGGTTTTGGCGTTCCGTCCCCGTCGGCGTCTAACAGGCCGCCGACATGGGCGAGGCTGTCCCACTGCGTCGAGTATTGCAGGTAGAGCATCACCCGGTCGTCGCAGATCACGTCGGTGGCGCCGTCGACCTCCTCGCAGACCCGGAAGTTCGTCACCGGCCGGCCGTTGGTCCGCACCGTCGGGCTGAGGCGCGGTGGGTGACGGCGCTGGTTCAGGACGTTTCCGCCGGGCAGGTCGAGGGGCAGGCTGAGGCAGAAGGTACGCCCCTCGCGGACCTCGGCGACGCCCTGGAGCACCTTGGCCGCATCGAGCCCGTTGACGCGGCCGAGCTGGTCGTCGGGGCCGTAATCGCCCCAGGTCGAGCCCTCGGGCCGGCGGCGCCAGCGCGGCGCGGTCATCGGCGCGTCCTGCCGGAATCGGTCCTGCCCGCGCAGATCCGTGGCGCGGCGGGTGCCGGAGCCGGGCGCATGCGTCCATCCCTGAAGCCGGATCCTTGACGGATCCCGTTGCCGGCATCGTCCGTCCGGCCATACCGGTCTGTCAACGACCCGGTCGCGGTCGGAGCGACGAAGCCGGGCGGAATTGTCAGGGCGCGCGGGCGCCCGCATACCCGGCCTTCGAAACGGGCGAGGGTCGGAGCAGCCGATGCGCGAGCAGGATACGATCTTCGGGGCCGACATCCCCTTCGCGCGGCTCTGCGGCGTCGAGGCCCTCGGCTATGCCGACGGGCGAACCCGGCTGCGGCTGCGCCTGCGCGACGACCACGGCAACAACCTCGGCATCGCCCATGGCGGCGTGATCTGCACGCTCCTCGACATCGCTATGGGCACCGCGGCGCGGCTCTCGGCGGGGCGTCCGGTGCTCACCCTCGACATGCAGACCCGCTTCCTCGCCCCCGGTCGCGGCGTGCTGCTGGCCGAAGGCTTCGTGGTGCGCGGTGGGCGCTCGGTGCTGTTTTGCGAGGCGCAGATCCGCGGAGAGGACGGCGGCTTGATCGCAACGGCGAGCGGCCTGTTCAAGCCCGCCGGCCGGGACGAGCAAGCCCCCGGAAGCCGGGTGAACGCCTGAGGTGACGACACCGAACCAACCTGGTTTCCCGGAATGGGGCGACCCGGGTAACGAAAAAGGGCGGACACCGCTGCCGGTGCCCGCCCATGAACCGTCGCTGAAGGTGCAGCCCCGAGGGACTGCGGTCGATTTCAGAGACCGCTGAACTTGTAGTTGAAGCCAGCGCGAACGACGTTGCCCTCGGTGGTGAAGCGCGAGACGTACGCACCGGTACCGACGCCGGGGACCGCGCTGACGACGACGTTGCGGCTGCCCAGGTCGTAGTGGAGGTACTCGACCTTCACGGTGACCGCCTCGTACTTCAGGCCGAGGTACTTGCCGAAGGCGAAGGTGTTGAGAAAGCTGTCGGTGGGCACTGCGAATTCGATGCCGCCGCCGTAGGCATAGCCGGTCTCGAAGTCGTCGTAGCGGCCGGCGAACTGCAGGGCGTTGCCGGGCGTGAAGAAGCGGGCGTCGTAGAACACGTTGCCGTAGGCGAGACCGCCCATGCCGTACACCAGCACCCGATCGAAGCCGTAGCCGACGCGGCCGGTGAGGGTACCGAGCCAATCGAGGCTCTGACGGTAGGCGGCCGGGTTGCCCACGACGCCGCCGGCGAGCGGAGCGCCGATCACGAAGCGGTTCTTGGTGAGGTCGGTCCAGTCGATGCTGTTGGCGACGCCGATGACGAAGCCCGAGCCCGGCGTGAACTGGTAGTTGTATCCGAAGGTGCCGCCGAGCTTGCCCACCGCATCCTGCTCGGTGGTGACGGTCGAGAGGCGGCGGCCGGCCGCGACGTTGCCGACGGTGACCGGAGTGGTGCCGTTGGTGATGATCCGCTGGCGGTCGGTGAAGGCGTAGGACGACTCGAGGCCGGCGTAGAAGCCGGTCCAGGTGAAGACCGGGATCGGAGTGAAGACCGGCGGGGGGGCGCGGCGGGGCAGGTCGGCGGCGGAGGCGACGGCGGTCATGCCGGCCAGCACGGTGGATGCGAGGAGAAGCTTCTTCGTCATGATGAGGGTTACCTGAAGACTGTCCCGAATGGCTCTGGCGCCAATTAAGCGGAAGCATGCCCCAGGCACTATGCCCGCCGTGCCACAGTGCAGCCCAAATGCAGCGCCGCCGCCGCACGCGGCCTCGGACAGGCGAATCAGGCAACGGGGCCCGCAGCCGAAGTCCCGGGCGAGACCCGGCCCTTGATCAAAGGACGGCGAGCCTCTAATCGGACCGCGCCTTTCGCCGGGCCTCCCAGCGAGCCGGGCGATAGAGAGATCGGGTGCGCCCGTGCGCGGGCCCTGCCGCAGGAACGGGAACCATGGCCAAAGAGAAGTTTGCCCGCACGAAGCCGCACTGCAACATCGGCACGATCGGTCACGTCGACCACGGCAAGACGTCGCTGACGGCGGCGATCACGAAGGTCCTGGCGGAGTCCGGCGGGG